>NZ_JBXYJF010000036.1:0-31083 GCF_057396245.1 Psychrobacter sp. CX16 | reverse complement strand
GTGATCTCTCCTTGACCCATATCTCCAAGAGTTGTGTCAATGATCTCATGTGTGTCAGTATTGATAAGACATACCGAACGCATTTGTGGATAAGGCGCCTCTTTGGTCCTACCTTTGCTTGAGCTAAAGTGCTGAAGGTTCTCATCGGTGTATGGCAATGAGTATACGACGCCATCTACGGCTTGGACGCTAAGTCCCATGAAGTCTTGTTGCTGGGCTAGTGATTCCGTTTGGTAGTGAGCACTTAGTTGATGAAATAGCTGCTTTAGAGGTTCATGCCCGAGGCGTTGTCTTGCTTGTACAACAGCACTGGGTACGCAGGCCTGTGAGTCTAGATTAAGCCGCATTTGCTCTGTGATATACCAGATGGAACGGTTTCGATATAAGGCTGTACCGATGACTAGCCAAACAACGTGTTCGGCTGGTAGCTTCCGCCTTCTAATGCTCGCTTTGCCTGTATATTCTAAGGCCTGCTGTATCCAGTCAGGGTCTATTAATTCACTAAATTGTTCTAGGGTGTCTGGGATCCTTTTATGCGTCTCATTAATAGCTTCTTGTAGTCTCATAGTAAAATAGCCCATCTACTTATTAGATGGGCTATTTTATTACTTTTCTTCGGGTTTTTGCTTTAACTGACTGGCATTAATTATTGGATGAGGTTTTTGGACATCGTAGACAATCATTAAAATGTTAAAATATAACAAAATTTACTAATGATTTAGATAACAATGCCAAAGCTTGCAACAGCAACGACACTAAACGACTATCCGAAAATTTGTATTAACCAGTACAAACAACAGTTAACAACAGACAAGACAGTCAAATCATTGTCATTGAACTATGGCTACAGAGGTCAGCAATACAGCTATGATATTCCACTGACAACGACACAACCCAACTATGGTGGTAAGCGTTATTGGTTCAGGTGCGTTAAGTGTCACAGAAGGGTAGCAGTTTTATATTGTGCTGGTTTATTCGTTTGCAGACATTGTATAGGTGCAAAGTACCTTACCCAGCACCAACAGCCAACAGACCGCTTATTTAATCGAGTAGGACAGATAAGACGGCGTTTAGGCTGGCAAAGTGGCATTGCATACGGTAAAGGCTCAAGACCTCGCTATATGCACCACAGCACGTACGAGAGGTTAGTTAAAGAGCATGACATACTAGAACAGCGCATCTGTGGTTCTGTGCTTAACTGGCTGGATAATAACGGGGTTAGATATGAGCAGTAGATTAAGAGATGAAATAACACTCGATACAGTCCTACAGGAAGTTGAGCAAATAAGACAATTAGCATTAGCTGAAAACGATTATAAAACAGCGTTAAGTTGTACGATGAGTAAGTGTAAGTTGCTTGGTGGTGGTCAGCAGATTGAGCAAAGAGAGAAATATAACAATGACCCAGTGCTTAAAAAGATAATGGAATTTTGATAGTTTTCGGACACGTTAGGATAGTTAATGTAACAGTACACGCACGCACGTATTGTTCTCGAAATTGTCCGAACAGCACTCACGGTAAGAGTAAGGTTTTGTAAGGTTTTCATATCCTATAACTTGAACAGTACACGCACGCACGGGCATTAAGGGTTTTCGGAGTCCATAAAAGAGGGAAAGGTTGAACCATACACACGGGCATTAAATAAACAGACTAATCAGGTACAACCTTTGAGCGTTTAAAACGCTTATGGGTAAACCGAATATAACTGCATGGTGATTAACTCCACACAGATTATTTATACTGTTCTATACCAATAGGTTTACTTTAGTTTACTTATAGGACAGAAAAATTAAGGTCAAACTTAATATCTATAAGGGTTTATAAGAGATTAAGTAATAAGCATCGCAACTTTAGCTGTAAAAAATAAAAAAATAGAGCTTAAATACTTGAATGGGTTAACTTGCACAGGTGCAACTTATTCCGCATTTCAAATGCGAAAACTTAACAAAACTTAATATTGCAGCATCTATAGAAGGCTCGCATTTAAAATGTCACTACAGCTCGCTTGCCAGCAACTAACTATATTTTGAATACACAATACTGATGCAACTATGGCCACTCCAAACCACAGAATAGCGATTAAGACCTGTAAAAACTTCGATTATCGACACTATCCGAGGCTTATACAGTGCTGTAATGAGGTTTTAAAGAACTATAGAGTAATGAGCCTTGATATAGTCATTGGTAAAGATACCAAAGCGAACAGATGGGCTTGCCGTTATGCTGGTGTAGCTCAAAAGAGAGTTATGACATTGGACACCCCACAGCAATTAATTGAAAACAGCGATTGTCTTATTCTGTTTGGTAGAGATGCTTTATTGGATAAGTTAGAAGCAATGGCAATTAGTCAAAATGTGAAAGTTTATAAATTTAAGCTGTATTAATTATCAAATTACAATCAGTAACAATATTATTCTGATGTTAAAATGCAGATAATTTTAAGCTAAAAATTGATAGTAGCTTTTTTTATTGTTGGTATATTTGTTGGTATAAGATAAATTTAAATTAATAAAATCCTTTAATATCAATATCTTAGTAATTAAGTTTAGTTTCCGCCATCTCCACCAAACACTAAAAAGGCTTGTCACATTAATTGTGGCGAGCCTTTTTTAATGGGCGATACATAAGTTTTGATAATAAAGGGCTTATCACCCATACTGTGATAAGCTTTTTTTAAGAAACTCTTTTATCTTTTAATATATGAACTTACTTCGTCCTAAACGCCTTCAAAAATAGATACATCGCTGTCTTAGCGGCTCTCATTTGTACCGCTTGTCTATCTCCAATGAATTCTCGCTCAATGATTGAGATCTGATTATCAACGCATAACCCAATATAAAAGGTTTTGGCTGTTCTACCTGACGCGATACTGGCCTCTGGTAAGTCATGGCAATGGAAAAGTGCGATGCCATTAGTCAACTCATTATGTTTGATAAATTCTAAAAGCTGCTGCTTGGCCAATGTTTCTGTAATCTCCTGCTTTAAGTGTTTCGTTATACTTAGTTTGACGTTATCGTGAGCATCATCACTGTTTAATAGTTGATGGGTCAGATAGCCAGTCGTATTTATCTCAAGCACACCAAATTTACTGATTGTATGACAACCTATTGCCCGCTCTAAGCTTTCATTTTGGTCGCTGTACAGATGCTTAGCTAAACGCTCATTTATACGTAGCATCATCGGCGCAAAATAAATTTCAGCCTCCTGTTCACTATTTGCTTTGACACTCAAGCGAACAGTAATCTCCCCTATCCCCGCGTACGGTGCCAGCGAGACCTTGCTTTGATTGCCAATTAAGTCTTTAAGGGTATCCTCGACCGATGACTCACCGATACCGCCAAATTTTAAATATTTAGAATACAGCTTAGTACGCTCACCTAATATGTCGTCAAGTAACGGTTTAAGTTCATGATCAAACATGTAGCTCATTTCTCTGGGTGGTCCTGGTATGGCAGCATAATAGGTATCATTATGCTGATGCAAAAATCCTACCGCTAGCCCAACTTCATTTTTGAGTAAATGGCTGCCTTTGATGGTATTGGCCTGTCTTTTATTAGAGGTAATTAATGACTCATTTTTACCGGCAAACAGTTCCAGTATCTTCGCTTCGGCCTCCTCATCAATGACTAACTTAGCACCTGTAAATTCAGCAATCGCATCTTTGGTCAAATCATCCTCTGTTGGACCAAGTCCACCGCAACACACCACCAAGTCTGAACGCATGCTGGCGATTTGTAAGGCTTCTTTAACCCGCGTCATGTTATCACCGACTACGCCCTGAAAATATACATCGATACCTAAGTCGGCCAAGCCTTCAGCAATGTACTGCGCATTGGTATTAACAATCTGACCCAGTAATATTTCGGTACCGACAGCAATAATCTCAGCTTTCATAAATAATTATCCTTATTTTATAGCTATTCAAATATGTCTTTGAGCCTACTTTATCTCAAAACCCATTACCTTGGGTGCTCATAAACGTATTATTTTTTCAGGACGCAAAAAAGGCCTGTCATATCAATCATGACAAGCCTTTTATTCGCTCAATGTAAGCGGTATTCTGGATATTTATTAAATTTTAGGCATAAAAAAAGATGACCCCATCAGCACATCCTCGGCACACATTGTATCTACTACCGTTGCTACCTTCCGGTCCTGGCGGGGTTCATAGTACAATGTTGCGAGGCTACCAACGGAGCCACCAAGCACGTATTATACCTAAGCTTTCATTATTTTCAAGCATAATCATAAATTTAGCTTCTGTATGGCACTCTTTTTTTTAATCCTGCTTATCTTAGCCTATAACAAAGCTATCTATAGTCAGTGAACTACTAAACGGTTACAGCCTTAACCTTGCTAAGCCTACACTTGTAATACTTTCGCTCGGTTGCCTTGTAACTATTTCAGACTTCTCTGACGATACCTTTAGTACAAACATCCATACTAAAAAAACAACGTATGCTAATTCTGTGATTGGCAACTCAACATCCATGCTCGCCAAGCTCACTCCCTGTTCGCTTTATTTTATTGTTATAATCAAGGTAGACTCCCTAATGACACAATAAATAAAACTGAGATGATATTATGCCCGATGCCATCCAAGCACCAAAAAAGCACATTCGATTCAGCCTATTACCAGTTCTATTTGCCCTTAGTAGCGTCAGTTATGCCGTTACGCCTGTCTCACCTACTACGACTACCGCAACAAACAATACCTCTGTGTCATCTACAGCCCTACCTAATGCCTATGAGCTTGTTAAGAAGATGGATGCACAAAAGCGAGAGATGGCACGGCTGGCAGGTGAAATCGAGAGTTTGCAGCAGCAAATCAATAGCTTAAAACAGGAATTAAGATTAGAGATTAAACAAGAACTAGCAAACGAGTTTGAGCGTACGCTACAAGATAAGGTACAGGCAGAGGTTAACCGAATCCTAGGTCAATCAGGCCAAATGCAGAAAACCATTCAACCGGCTGATGTCAGTGCGTCTACTCAAGGTTGGGGCACAGAGGCAAACCCTTTAGATAATAATAATAATAATAGTGGCACAAGCTCAGATCCCGAAGTCTCAGAACAGAAGCAAATTGAGCTGGCTTATGCCGCTGCTTATTCGGCACTAAAAAATAAAGGGGTGGACGCGGGTATTAAGCAGATGAAAGCCTTTATCGAGTCCTACCCTGATCATGATTTGGTCGCTAATGCTCATTATTGGTTGGGTGAGTTTTATTTAAAGGATACCCCGCCTAATGTCAACTCAGCAAAAGAGCAATTTTTACAGGTGATTACTGACTATAAAAACGACCCCAATAATGACAAACAGAGCAAAGCTTTATACCGCCTAGCCTCATTTGCCAAAATCAGTGGCGACTCTACCAAAGCCAAACAGTTTATCAAAATCTTGGTCACAGATTACGCCGACTCTAGTGAAGCCAAGCTGGCTCAATCGGTTAAATGGTAATTTGTTTTAGGTTAAGAGTTATAGCAGCCAATATACGTCAGATTTCATTACATTAATCTAGCAAACGATTAATGGTGCATATACAAAATCGAGGTAAAATAGGTTAATCTAGTATCTATATTTAAATGTCTCTGTAAATATATTGAAAAATCACAACAAATAAAGAGGAAAGCGTTATGTCAATTGTCTCTGCCAAAACATTATCTAAAATGGGACTTCTTACCCTAATTAGCAGCACTGCCCTATTAGGCAATATGGCCAATGCCGAACCCACAGGCTATAACCAAATCAGCTTTAATGTGGAAGCCAATCAAGAAGTCGACAATGATGAAGTAACGGCAACCCTTTATAAGCAGGCTCAAGCAACCAGTCCGAAGCAATTGGCCACAGAGCTTAACACCGCGATTAATAAAGCGATGAACATTGCTAAACGGTACCCTACTGTCACTGCGACAACAGGCTCACAAAACACACGCCCTAACTATAATGACGACGGCAAAATTACCGGTTGGACGGGTACTGTCAGTATTGACCTAAAAAGCCATGACTTTGCAAAAGCCAGTGAGCTTATTGCGACACTACAAGACTCTTTAGTGGTTCAAAATATTCAGTTTGGCGTATCAGAAGATAAACAGAAACAGCTTGAAAAAGAGCTAATTAAAAAGGCCTCACTTGCCTTTAAAGAACAAGCCAAATCTTTAGTAGAGACTTGGGATATGAGCGGCTATCAAATTATCAATGTTACCATCAACTCAAATGGTGGCTATAGCCCGCGCCCTATTATGATGATGCGTGACATTTCAGCAAAAAGCAGTGCGCCTGCTCAGAGTTTTGAAGGTGGCAATACGCAACTGGGCGTTACTGCGAGTGGTACGATTGAGCTTATCCCATTTATGAGATAGCTTTAAATAGATTGTCTTTTGGAACTTAAGGCAGCTCTATAAAAGTACGAGCCATAAAAAATCCCAGCACATATGCTGGGATTTTTGATTACTATCAGACTAACTCTAAACCAAAGCTTAAATTATAGGCTGTAGTACATATCAAACTCTATTGGATGCACAGTCGTATTTAGACGACGTACTTCTTCTTCTTTAAGCTCGATAAACGCGTCCAACATACCTTTAGTAAATACATCACCTTTTAGTAAGAAGTCATGGTCATCTTTAAGCGCTTGAAGAGCAACATCTAAGCTTTCAGCAACCGTTGGGATTGAACCTTCTTCTTCTGGAGGTAGGTCATACAAGTTCTTATCAGCCGCATCGCCTGGATGTATTTTATTTTGAATACCGTCAAGGCCTGCCATTAATAGTGCAGCAAATGCCAAGTAAGGGTTAGCGGTTGGATCTGGGAAGCGGGCTTCAACACGAACGCCTTTTGGCGAGCTTACGTATGGGATACGAATAGACGCTGAACGGTTACGCGCTGAATAAGCTAGCATAATAGGTGCTTCGTAATGAGGCACTAGGCGCTTATAGCTGTTCGTTGATGGGTTAACAATCGCATTAAGCGCGCGTGCGTGCTTAATAATACCACCAATGTAGTATAACGCTGTTTCAGATAATCCAGCATATTCATCACCTGCAAAGGTGTTTACGCCATCTTTTGAAATTGACATATGGACGTGCATACCAGAGCCGTTATCGCCAACGATTGGTTTTGGCATGAAAGTAGCTGTTTTGCCAAACTGATGCGCAACGTTATGTACCACGTATTTGAACTGCTGTACTTCGTCCGCTTTACGAACCATAGTGTTAAAAGACACACCAATTTCAGACTGACATGAGGCTACTTCGTGGTGATGCACTTCAACACGGTCTGGGCCCATGATGTCTTCTAGACGCTGACACATAACTGAACGTAAGTCTTGTGAGCTATCTACTGGTGGTACTGGGAAATAACCGCCTTTAACGCGTGGACGGTGACCCATGTTGCCCCAGTCATAGTCATTGTCAGTTGACCAAGCAGCTTCTTCCGCAGTGATACGGTGACGAGCGCCTGACATATCGATAGACCATTTTACGTCATCAAATATGAAGAATTCTGGCTCAGGACCAAAATATGCCGTATCACCGATACCGGTTGATTTTAAGTACTCTTCAGCACGGCGTGCGATAGAACGTGGGTCACGCTCATAACCTTGCATCGTAGTAGGTTCGATAATATCACACGTTACTACTACGGTCGTTGCATCGAAGAATGGGTCCACAAATGCCGTTTCTGGATCTGGACGCAAAATCATGTCAGAAGCTTCAATGCCTTTCCAGCCCGCAACTGATGAACCGTCAAACATTTTACCGTCTTCTAGTACGTCTTCATCGATAGTTGAAGCAGGATAGCTGATATGCTGCTCTTTACCACGAGTATCGGTAAAGCGAAAATCTACCCATTTAGCGTTAGACTCTTTGATTAGATCTAATAATTTGTTCGACATTTGTGTCTCCATTAATATGTCACAATGAAATTGGTTGTGTGTTGAGCTGAGCTAAGAGTTATTATGTTGCACCTTGGCTTATTTTTATAAAGCTTGCACATCATCATCTTATCAAAAATCAGTATAGGCGACAGCGCTGCAAAATCCTAGTAGCAATTTTTGATTAAATTCTTAAATCTTCTCTAAAATACGTTTTGCCTTTAAAAATGCATATCGCTTTAAAAGTTAATTAGAACCATCAATGTTGCTGCATTAGATGAATAACGCTTGCCTGCCTGATTATCAAATCAAATACTCAGCGTTTTACTTTGATTTGTTCGATTAGTCAGAAACTGCTTTGACCAAGTTTATGTAATAGATATTGCAACTCGCGTGCCAATTTTAAAACATTTACTATTATCTTGCTTAAAGCGTCTAAACAGCGCTTACACGCTCTATTTAAATATTTATTACCCCTTTTAAAGCTAAGTTTAGCTGAAATGGTGCAAAATAGTAAGCGGACACGCACTATTTTTGTGCAAATCTTCTCTAAAATAATGCCTTATTAGTGAAGGATTAAAGATTGCTTTTGTTAGCGCTTTATCTCAATCCTTTCTTTTACCTGATAGTTACTTTTACCTGATAGTTACTTTCATGAGGTAGCTATTTTTATATGATAGCCACTTTGATTTAATATTTATCTGATAAAAACCTCCGGTTAAACAACGCGGCTTCTTTGAACGGAACTTCTTTGAATAGTTACAACACATGCTCTATTCGAATGCCATAAGCTATTTAGGTATAATCACGCCTTCAAAGTATTTTGTGCCTGCTAACTTCTCGTACTGAAAGAAGAACGAAAAAGAGCAAACGGCTTAGACTAAGGACTCCTCCATGCTTCTGCTTTTAGATAACTACGACAGCTTTACTTATAATATAGTGCAGTATCTTGAGCAGCTTGAAGCTGAGGTGCAGGTCTATAAAAACGATGCCGTCAGCTTAGCAGATATCGAAGCACTACAGCCAAAGGCTATTGTATTGGGTCCTGGTCCAGGGACGCCCAGTGAAGCAGGCATTACCCTAGACTGTATTCGCCATTTTTCAGATACCCTGCCCATGCTTGGCGTCTGTCTTGGACATCAAGCGATTGCTCAAGCCTTCGGTGCACAAGTTATTCATGCTCCGCAGATTATGCATGGCCGAATCTCTAAGGTACATCACAATCAGGCAGGCGTTTTTAAAGACTTGCCCTCACCAACCGAGTTTACGCGCTATCACTCTCTTATTGTTGATAAAGAGACTTTGCCAGAGTCGCTTGAGATAACGGCATGGACGCAGCAAACAGAGGTTGAAAGCAAGAGCTTATCTACAGATATAAATAGTCATGTGAATGAAGTGATGGGTATTCGTCATAAGCAGTTGCCTATCGAAGGCGTACAATTTCATCCTGAATCTATTTTAAGTCATGCCGGCTTACAGCTCTTTAACAACTTTTTAATATCACATCATTTATTATGAATAGATGCTTATTAGAAAATACAAATAACTGCTTAGGCTAATTTGCTACACTTTTAGGCCTTATTCAACTGCAATAAATAGCTAAAAACCATCAGTCAGTTGATGTTTCGCTATTTAGCCTAGTCATTACCAGTATGTTATGTATAATAATTTAGATTTGCACTATTTTTATTCCTTAAACCAACAATACAGTTATAAAACCTATGACAAACACTGCTCCTTTCTCTACGGCTAATATGACCGATGAACAAATCCATGACCTATTAACCACCGCACTTGGCCGCATTATTAAACGTATTGATTTGACTCAAAAAGAGATGCGAGAAGTGATGACCGTGATTATGGATGGCAAATGCTCTGACGCTATGATGGGTGCTATCCTGACTGGTCTTAACATGAAGAGTGAGTCAATCGACGAGATTACCGCTTCAGCTAGGGTCATGTTAGATTTTGCCAGTAAAATCGAGCTTGAAGGCTGCCGCAATTTAGTTGATATCGTCGGCACCGGCGGTGATGGTAGCAACTTATTTAACGTCTCTACTGCTTCAGCCTTTGTCGCAGCAGCCGCAGGCGCACATGTGGCTAAGCATGGCAACCGCGGCGTATCCTCAAAATCGGGTAGCTCAGACTTATTAGAGCAAGCCGGTATTGATTTGAGCATTACCCCAGAACAAGCCAAGCTATGCATTGAAAATCAAAAAATCGGTTTCTTATTTGCACCCAATCACCATCCGGCAATGAAGTATGCCATCCCTGTACGCCGTGCTTTAAAGATTCGCACTATCTTCAACATTTTAGGCCCTCTAACTAACCCTGCCGGCGTGAAAAGCTCGATTATCGGTGTCTTTACAGATACTTTGTGCGAGCCATTGGCCCATGTGCTTAAAAATCTAGGCGCAGACCATGTATTAGTCGTTGGTTCTAAAGATGGTTTAGATGAGATTAGTCTAGCAACCAGTACCAAGATTGCCGAACTAAAAGATGGTGAAGTGACCGTTTATGACCTTTTCCCTGAAGATGTTGGAGTTAAATCACAAACATTGGTCGGATTAAGCGTGGACTCTTCTGCACAAAGTCTTGAGCTTATCCAAGCAGCATTATCTGGCGAGGAGAGCACTCAGTCAAAAGTGAATAAAGCGCGTGATATGATTGCGCTAAATGCCGGTGCCGCCATTTATGTGGCCGGACTTGCTAGCAACTTCCCTAATGGGGTAAGCCAAGCACAAACCATTATTCGTAGCGGCAAAGCATTGCAAAAAATGAATGAGTTGGCGGCTTACACCCAGTCTTTAAAGGCTTAAGTATCTAGTCTGACTGCCACAACCCCATTATTGATATACGAGAACACTATGACCCATGATGCTATTCCATCAATTTTGAAGAAAATAGTCCTGACCAAAGAGTCGGAGGTAGCCGCCGCTAAAGGTAATAAAGACTTGGCGACTATCAAGGCAGAAGCAGAACAGCTGTTGGCTGCAAACAGTGTCCCACGTCGCGGCTTCGCTCAAGCACTGCTCAATAAGCAGCAGGTAGGCAACCCAGGCATTATTGCTGAAATTAAAAAAGCCTCGCCCTCTAAAGGTATTATCAGCACTAACTTTAATCCAAGTGAGATTGCAAAGCAGTACGAACAAGCCGGCGCTGCTTGCTTGTCGGTATTGACGGATGAGCAATATTTCCAAGGTCATCCGCAGTATTTAGAACAAGCCAAATCAGCCTGCGCCCTACCAGTACTGCGTAAAGACTTTATGATTGATGTCTATCAAATCTATCAGTCATATTTGATGAGTGCCGACTGTATCTTATTGATTGTGGCCTGTTTAGATGACGAGACGCTACATGAGCTGCATCGTATTGCCTGTGAGCTGGACATGGATGTATTGATTGAGGTGCATACCCAATCAGAGCTTGAGCGAGCCTTAGCGCTTCCTGAATCGAAGCACAATATCTACGGTATTAATAATCGCGACCTCAATACCTTTAATACTGACCTGCAAACCTCCATAACCCTAAAAACCTTTATTAATAATCAAACAGCTGCGGATGCCAAACCTCAGTTATTGGTCACAGAAAGTGGGATTCATAGCACAGAAGATATGCAGCTTATGCTCAATAACCAAATCAGCTGCTTTTTAATTGGTGAGCAGTTTATGAAAACTGAGCGCCCTGGTGATACACTCGCTAGCCTGCTAGACTCTTTATCATAAGGTTAATATTAATGAGCAGCGATAAGGGTAACTTTGCTATTTTTAGCATTTCTCATTATCCTCACAGCCGATTATCAAAACCTACATTTTTACTTTTAAATTCATTCAAATAACGCGGTACATATTATGGCTAAATCATTATTTTCAAAAGAGATGCAAGAACAGCTTAAAGAGCTCAAAGGTGAATTAAGCAAAGGTCGTGCAACGTCACCTAATGACCCTGAAAATGAAAAACCGACTGATCCTGTTGCGCTACCGACCAAAAAGCAAGTAGAGAAAACAGTTAAGCAGCTAGACAGCGAACACATCGATGACGACAAAGTATTGTTTATGCAGGCGATGGCGGGCGTTACTCCCATTGAAGATAACAATACTATCTCCGATGTAGCTAAGCCAAAAGTCACCAAACCTAATGCCGCTACTCTATCTAAACGTGCAGCAGCACAAGGCGCAGAGTCTGAATCATTAGAGGCTGGCTTGTCAGATATGCAAGCGCTTCTAAACCCCGTAAGCGGTGATGCTTATCTGACTTATAAGACCCCATCTCTACAAAACAAAGTATTTACTCAACTTAAGCAAGGTAAGCTGCGCTGGTACGATGCGGTTGATATCCATGGATGCACTATCGATGAAGCACGTGAAGCGATGACCACCCTGATTGCTCAGGCTAAAAAGAACAATGAAAATGTGGTGAAAATCGTTCATGGTAAAGGTACTGACGCGGTACTAAAAACTTGTGTGAATGGTTGGCTACGTCAATTACCTGAAGTATTGGGCTTTGTTTCTGCTCCGCCCAAAGATGGTGGTAATGGCGCAGTATTGGTTTTATTGAAAAAGAACAAACCGGATAACGCCTCATAAGTTAGAGTCAAATCCACTCCTCCCTACCACTTTAATTTATTAAGTAGTAGGTAGATAAGAAATCAATTAAGAATAAAAAGGCCACCTCATAAGTTCATGAGGTGGCCTTTTTTATTTATCTTAGCATTATGTCTTGTCATGAACGCTTTTACTAATGCGCCAAGATAGATGTGAAGCGATACAGAAATTTAAGCCTCTGATGCTTGCTCTGGCTCTTTTAACGGACTTTCTGTTTCTAACACCATCTTCTGTGTTGGTAGTGCATGCTCGATTGGGTATTTCTCCATCTCTTTTAAGAGATCAATAATCAGCTGCGACTGCTTATCGTAAAACTCAGAAGCGCCATTTTTCACATACATATAGGTCCGAACTTCAATTATTAGACAGTCTTGACGTATCTCAGCGATGCGCACTTGATTCCACTCTGAGTTACTATATTCATGTGCCACAACGAATTCATTCATTCCTTTTAGGAAGCTTTCTAATGTTTCCGCATCCACATTTCGCTTGATATAAAAGTTATGTAAAAAATGGAACATATCACGTGATGCAAAGTTCTCGATAGACATCGATGAGAAGTCACCGTTTGGCACGGTCACGATTGTACGGTCTAAAGTACGTACTCGGGTCGAGCGAATACCGATATCAATAACCGTGCCTTCAAGATCACCGAACTTACAATAGTCGCCAACGCGTACCGGCTGGTCTGCAACCACCACCACACTCCCGACTAAGTTTTCGATCATCTTTTGCGCACCAAGGGCTAATGCCAAACCACCCACACCCAGTGCTGCGATACCCGTGGTTAAATCAAATCCTAAGTTACCGAAGATAAATATTGACGCTAATATGAGCAGCAGCACCTTAACAAGCTTATGTAACAAGCTAAGAATAGATACCCGCTCAGTCTGATTGCGTTTATAGCTCTGACGCTCAGCTCGGCTGAAGATAGCATCGATAACGCGCAACAATAACCACGTTGAGGCAAACCAACCGACGATATCTTTAATGCGGTTGACCGGCTCACGCACCGTCACCGACACCCCTGCATAGACCATCACTTCATACAAAATGAGCGATGTCATCACCAATGCTAACGGTAATATAAACTTGGCATCTACTGGTAGCGGCTTATTACGCACCTTTGGATAGTAGATTTTGAGCAGCAGGTAAATGACACCAAATACGAGGTAGGAAACGATGATACAAAATATCGCTAATAAGAATACCGCAAACACATCAGCGAGGTTATAACCGCTGACCATTTTGTCTTTTAAAGGGTCTAGCGTGTACCGATCGATAATAGAAGTTGTTTTAGAAAAATCAGTATTCTTAATCGATTGAATGGTTTCAGCTGATATCTGCCAGTATTGTCCCCCATTACTGGCTGTCTTACGTACCAGCAAAATATCAATAACTTGATCACCTGCGGTAATCGTACCTACCTTCTCTAAAATAGCCGGCAATTGATCGGCTAAATTACCGGTAGGTGCATTACTAATTTGAAGCTCGGCATTCAGACGTCCGCCGGTATCGAGGGCAAGCTTAACTTGACGCACAATCTCAACAGGATTCTCGCCAGCATTTAAATTAAGATAATTGGCTGCCAGTGATGAGTTATTTTCCGATAATGCTTTGATAAAGCCCTGTACTGTACTACGCGGTGTCTGACGACCAAAGGGGTCAATACTGACTTCTTCGGCAGAGGCTTCTGCTGTAGAAGGGGTATCTGGATCAGCTGCCTGCGCACCCAATGACAAGAATAGTGCCAACACTAGCCCAACAATCAACATGATATATCTAGCGGCATCTGGCCTAAACTGTTCTTTACCTACTTCCTTCCTCACACCAGTCCGTTGGTTTATAGAGGATGAAGACGGGGATAAATCAGGACAAGCAGTTTGTTTGGAGGTGAGCATCTTTGACAGCCTAAGACAGTATTAATTATTAAGTTTATAAAATACAGTCGCTAATTTTAGCACGAGTTTGCTAGGTAACAAGACTTTAGTAAATCTTAATATTTATAATGTAAGCTTACTTACAATTTAACTTCTCACGATACTTTTTAATTATTGTCTGTATAATGCAGTAAGATGAATATAACTAAGGATACCCTGAGTATAAATCGTTTAAATGAGTTTTATTTAAAAAATATTTAAGCGATAATAGCTTTGTTAACCCACTGTGTTTATCAGTACCCTTTTTATTTAATATTTTTAACTTAGGCCAGACCATGAATACCCCGTATAGCACTTTGTACAAAAGCTTATTAATCGCCAGCTTAACAGGTAACAAATCCATGCTGAACAAAAAATCATTAGCCCTATTAACCTCAGCTGTTATTTGTAGCCCAGCACTAGCCGCTATCGACCCCGTTAATGGTGAGCGTACCGTTACCCTACCCGAAATTGTGGTCACTGCGACTCGTACACCGACTGCCATTAATAATACAGTCGCTCAGGTACGTGTTATTGATAGTGAGGCGTTAAAGCGCTATCAAGGTCAAACGGTACTTGATGTTATCAAACGTCAGCCAGGTTTTAATTTTAAACAAAATGGTGGCATGGGCACTAATGACAACTTCTATCTACGTGGCTTTAATAAAAACAGCATCTTAGTATTGATTGATGGGGTTCGTTATAGTGCTATTAGCGGAGGTGGTGCAAATTTAAGTCTATTACCTGCAGATCAAATTGAACGTATTGAAATACTATATGGTGCGTCAGGCTCTAGTATCTATGGTGCAGACGCTGTCGGCGGTGTTATTCAGATTTTCACTAAAGGCACTAATGTAGATCAAAGTAATTTTTCGGTGACAGCAGGTGCCGGTTCGCATGATCACTACTTATACGGTGCAACCGCTCAATTTAGTAATGATAGTGGTACCAACTTAAGCCTATCAGCAAGCCGTAATGAGACCAAAGGTTATAGTGCTACCTTACCAAACCCTGAGAATCCAAACCCATCTTATAACAGGGATGATGATGGTTTTGAGAGTAATAACTATAGCTTACATCTAAATCAGCAAATTAATGCAGATTTAGATGTGGGTATCAGCGCTCTATATAGCGATTCAGAAACCGAATTTGATAGTGGTGCAACTATTGGGAAAGACGACACCAAAGCCAAACAAAAAAATGGTGCCGCTACGGCCTTTGTAAACTGGCGTTATGCGCCAGAATCTACTGTTAAAATTGCCTATGGTCATTCTATTGACGAATCTGAAAACCCAACCTATTCGAGTAATTACGAAACTAAGCAAGACCAAATCAGCATCACAGGTCAACATAAACTACCTGTCGGTACCGGAATATACGGTATTGAACATTTGAACCAGGAACTTGATGGTTATTTAAATGTGTATCCTGCACCTAACTATATTCCTACAAAAGTAGACTACAGCCCATCAGATAGAAAAGTCACTAGTGGATTTCTAGGCTATTTGGTGTCTTATAATAATATTGATGCTCAAGCTAATTTACGCCACGATAATTACTCAGATTTTGATGATAAAACCACTTATAACTTAGGTGCTGCTTATAACTTTACACCGCAGCTTCGTGCTGGTGTTAACTATGCCAAAGGCTATAGAGTACCAACCTTCAATGATTTATATTATCCAGGATATGCCAATCCAGACTTAGACCCTGAAACCAGTGATAACTATGAAGCTTTCATAGATTATAATACCGTTTTACAATCGACACGTTTAACGGGTTATTACAATAAAGTCGATGACTTTATCTTAGCAGAGGAACCTAGCTATATCCCACAAAATGTTTATAAAGCAAAAATCAAAGGGGTTACTTTAACCTCTGATTGGAATATCGATGATTATCTATTTGGTTTTAGCTATGATTATCAAGAAGCAAAGGATGATAGTGGTAAAGACAATGACGGTAACTACCTGCCTACTCGTCCAAAGAATAAAGGAATGGTATATGTAGGCTATCAATTAGCTGATTTAGATATTCGTGCAGAGTACGAATATGTTGATGATTATTATGTTGATATCAAAAACACTGATAAAATTGACGACTATAACTTAGTGAATATTAGCGGTAATTATCAATTAACGCCTGCGTTATCGATGTCAGCACGTTTAAATAATGTGTTTAACAAGAAATATATTACCACACCAGGTTATAGCTCAGATGACGGTACTAACTTCTTTACCTCTTTAACCTATACTTGGAAGTAAATGCATAAAAGTTAATGCGTATCAATACAAAAGCCACTCAAATTGAGTGGCTTTTGTATTGATACGCATATAAACGGCTATTTACGGGGTAAATTCTCAGGTAGATAACAGCGCAGATATGCAATCGCTGCTTTGGTTGCTTCCTCTAACATATCTTCTGTTATACGGCCATACTGTCTAAATGACAAAGCGAAGATACTGTGCGAAATGTGATAGGTAATTAGAAACTGATCTTCTATATAGTGAAATCGCGTCATCGAAAACTTAGCAGAGAACTTACGAACAATCAATGCCGCCATCTGCCTATCTACCTTCCCACCATACTCATCACCATCAAAGTCAGGAGTATTTGAGCCATACATCAGCTTATTTTTGGTGACGTCAGAATTAAACAGAACGACAGACTGCCTTAACACAGCAGCTAAGGCATCTTGCCAACGCTTATAAGGCGTGATATCCATTTTCTCAAGCGTATTATAGGTTTCCATATAATTTAAGAAACGCAGCGCCAAAAATATGGATTCCACATTAGGAAAGAAATGATAAGCGGATGCCCTAGGTATGCCGGCCTCTTCGCAAACCTCAGCTAGTGTGATATCCTGAATACGCTTAGATTCACTAAGCTTTTTTGCACCCATCAACAATTTCTGACGGCGGGCCCGACCTTGCTTACTAGTATGCTTAAATTTGTTAGGCACAATTAATTTGGCTAAGTCAGAATCAACCAGAATATCATTGATTAAGTCATCGTGTCGATCTAACATAATAAACTCTTAATATATTGTCGATGAATACAGCTTTAGGTATTTATAATAACGGCAAAGCAATCATATCCGTTTGTGTTACTAATAAAGCTTACTTCTTTTGATTAACAAATACCTTCTATAAAGTTTTTATTCTTTAGTTATGTTACCATTGTAACTTAATTTGTAGTTAATAGTTATACCATTTATCCTACTGTTAATACCATTCAGAACTTAATATTAACTATTAATTTCGTCTTTTAATTTAATTTTGGCTCGTACAATACCATGGTCAGAGTAACGATCATCATAATCACGCTTTAGATGATCGTTGAAATAATCAACGCGTTCCACCTCTCCGATAGAGAACTTACCATCGACCAAGAACTCCTCTGAAACAAAAAGCTGGTCTATGATCTCTGGCATACCTTGATATAGATGAGTATACGCCACATCTTTCATCCAACCATAACTGGTTTGTACCCGTGCAGCATCAAACAAAGCCACATCGCGCATGGATTTATCATAAATTACCTCACTGGTCTCTGCCAAAAGCTGAGTAGTCACACTATCGGTGACATCGTTCATATCGCCAAGCAATATAATCGGATGACGGGTATGGTACAGCTTATCTATCATAAACAGTCTGAGTGCAGCGGCTTCTGCAGCACGCATATACAGGCTTCTCAATTTTGCCCGTACCCTGACCATAGGATCATCATAATCCTCTAAACGATTGCCCTCTTCATCACGTAAATATTGTGGACGTTTGCTTTTCAGATGTGCGGTAATGACCGTAATGGGTTGACCGAAGACATCAAGGGTTACAACCAAGGGCTGACGGTTAAAGGCCTTATATAATCCTTGATCCGGGATATCGACCACCGCTAATGGATCAAAGTCTGTCAGTAGCTGCCAATCAATCACCTTAAACTTTGAAATAATACCCACAGCTGGCGTACCTTGAGCACCTTTGCCCGCTGTCCATTTACTAGAGGCATCATTACTTGCCATAGGTGCTAATACTTGAGCATGTTCAAACCCTAGACGTCCGGCTAAGTCTTGCAATGCTTTTTCATCCCACACTTCTTGAAATGCGAAAACATCTGCCTTAGCGTGCTTTAACAACTCTTGTAAACCTGCCAGCTTCTTTTGATAGACCTCATCGGTATAAGGGTCCATATTGTTATATACCACTCGATTAGGCAGTGCTAAATTCAAAAGATTGCTAGTGGCGATATAAAAAGTTTTATCTTGATTATTCTTATTGTGATAAGCCATTATTTATCCTTAGTGTCTGGTTAAGCGACTGGCTCTGTCTAGCCATGTAAATCAATCGTCAGTCTCATTTTATTATAATAACGGTCTCTGAGTCTTTTTCCATGCAATTAGATACTGTATCACTCTTTTCGCAATGATAATATTTTTGCATACATGGTATTTAGAACCGTAAAAAAGGAGTGCTCATTTGATGAGCACTCCTTCTTGATTGGTTGGTCAACTTCTCAGTCTTAGTAAGCAACTAGATTAAAGCTATTTATAAAAAACTTAACAAAAGCTTCTAACTAATTATTAGCGGCTAACACGTTGCCAAGCATCATGCGCTGCAGGACGTGCATCTGCCCACGTTAAGCGAGAATCACCTTTTACTTGCTCCCAAGAATGCTTCAAATCTGCTTCATAGTCTTCAAAGCGTGCGCCTTCTGGATAACGGTGACGATTTGCATAGCCAACCGCATAAGCTGGATGATAATCACGGTCAAAATCATGATCGGCTTTAAAATATTCAGCATTGGCATATTGAGCACGCCAGTATTCTTCTTCATGCGTTGGGTTTAACGCTTCAGCTGAAGCATGACCTGCACCGCCGCCAACGATAGCACCCACTGCACCGCCAATTAGAGTACCTAATGGTCCAGCCATTGAGCCAATCGCTGCACCTGCTGCTGCACCGCCTAAACCGACGGCCGTCGTACCAATAGGATGCGAGCCTGGTTTACCAGTGATGGGGTCAGCATTTAAATCATCTCTGGTCTCCTTCGACATCTCTTTAACAACTTTGCCATCGATGTGGTCACGATTACTCATAATGTCATCCTTATACTATTTATAATAATGTATTTATTATGTTATGAATGAATAAAAAGCATCTAAAGTCGGATGCTTTTTGCTAGCTTCATTTTTAGTATATAGGCTGTGCTTACGAGAGTAATAGTGGACAGATGTAAAGCATATGATTTGATTTATAGGATTAGGTAACGCTTTGTATCATCAATTGGTTTATCCATCTAAAGCTTATCTTTTAGCTATAAACTGACTTTATTAATTCAATGTCTTTTTAATAGCTGTATGCCATTTTTCTAAATGCTGCTCTCGATCCGATTGAGACATACTTGGTTCAAATGCTTTATCCAGTCGCCAAGAGTCGTTGATGGTGCTCTCATCATACAGTCCACTTTTTATACCTGCCAACAATGCCACGCCTTTGGCAGTAATCTCTGTATCTTGCGGACGCAGTACCGGTACACCCAACAAATCTGCCTGAAACTGCATCAATAGATTGTTATTTGATGCACCGCCATCGACTCTTAACTCAGTTAATGGCGTGGGGCTATCCTTTTGCATCGCACCCAACACATCATAAACCTGAAACGCTATCGACTCTAATGCTGCGCGAGCAATATGCGCTTTAGTGGTGCCGCGCGTCATACCGGAGATGCTCGCAGTGATGTCTGAGCGCCAGTACGGGGCAGCAAGTCCAGTAAATGCAGGCACTAATACCACGCCCTCGCTGTCGTCTACTTGATTGGCAAGTGCTTCAATATCTTCTGTTTTTTGAATGATACCCAAATTATCACGCAGCCATTGCACGATTGCACCTGCCATAAACACACTGCCTTCTAACGCATAGGTGACTTCGCGCTTACCTGGCACTAGCATGCGTTTTCCTGACTCAACCAGTTTAGATAATGACGGATGCTCAATAGGATTATTGATAGGTTGAGCTGAGCCCAGACGGCGCTGCCAACCAACTGTGGTTAATAAATGATGCTGACTTAACTGAACCTCTGAGCCGATGTTCATCAGCATAAAACAGCCGGTGCCATAGGTGTTTTTTGCCATCCCCTCTGACACACAACCTTGCCCAAACATAGCGGCTTGCTGATCACCCAATACCGCATGAATAGGAATCTGTTTAGCAAACAGTCCTTTTCTGGTCTTGCCAAATTCGCCATCAGAGGGCAGCACTTTTGGCAGTATTTGCTTGGGTATCTCGAATTTACTTAATAAATTAGCTGACCATTCAAGTTTATTAATATCATATATCAAGGTACGCGAAGCGTTAGTGATATCAATCACATGCTCACCGCCAGTTAAGTTATACATGAGCCAACTATCAATTGTACCTACTGAGACCTCCCCGCGCTGAGCACGGCTACGCAGTTCGGGATGGTTTTCAAGCATCCAAACGATTTTACTGGCACTAAAATAAGGATCCAGACGCAAACCAGTAATCGACTGTACACGCTCTTGCATACTGATATTAGAATCATCTAGCTGCTGTTTTTGTAGATTCTGGCACCACTTATCAGAGCGTCTATCTTGCCAAATAATCGCTGGCGCTAGCGGTTTACCGGTTTTCTTATCCCAAATAACAATGGACTCACGTTGATTGGTAATCGCAATGCTTGATATTTCAATCGCCAACAACCCAGCACGGTTAATCGCATCATGTGCGCAACTAAGCTGAGTGTGCCAAATTTGCATGGCATCTTGTTCAACATAACCCGCTTTTGGCGTATTTAATTGGGTCGGCTTTTGGGATATTTGTATGGGGCGCGCTCTATCGTCATAGATAATGGCACGGCTTGAGGTCGTTCCTTGGTCCAATGCTAATACATACCCTGCCATACGCTATCTCCTTATAACCAATAAATAAACCATGAATTAATACAAAACTCTCAAAATCAGATAATAATCGAATAACAAAGCCTATGCTAATAAATCAAAGCTTAAAGTACAGCGACTAAATTGTCCTACAAGAATGCTTGCAGCACTTGATTTAAATAACGCCGACCCAGCTGTGTAGGGGCTATCCAGTCTTCATCCTTTACCAATAAGCCTTGCGCTTGCAGCTTATGAATTGTCGGTAATATCTCGCCAACTGCTCGCCCTGTACGCTCGCTATACATACTCAGCGGCACCCCATCGGTTAAGCGTAGCACGTTGAGCATAAACTCGCCTGCTAGCTCATCAGCTGCGATAAGATTAAAGCCCACTGTCTTAGGGTAATGCCGATAATTCACATAGTCTTTGGGCAAGCGGGTCTTACTAAAGCGATAAATGTCCGGAAGTTGCTTATTGCCAGTATCACTTGCTTCAATCATATCCTCTTGCTTATCTAATACAATACCGTCTAATACAATACCATCCAAATTAGTAACTGTGATTTTGCCATGCGCGCCAGCACCAATGGCCAAATAATCACCAAATTGCCAATAGTTAATATTATGACGTGAGCCTTTATCAGAGGCGCCGACCCAAGCCGATACTTCATAATTACGATAGCCAAGCTCTTTTAATAGCGCACTGCCCTGCTCTTCAATGTCTGCCAGATTATCATCATCGGGCAACACAGGCGTATTCCTATAAAACACGGTATTGGGTTCAATCGTTAGCTGATACCAAGAAATATGCGTCGCCCCTGCCTGATGCGCAAGCGTTATATCTTGCAGCGCCTCCTCTACCGATTGATTAGGTAGACCATGCATTAGGTCAATATTAATCCGCTTAAAGCCTGCTTTAATGGCCGCTTTAGTCGCTGACATTGCCTGATTAGCATTATGAATACGTCCCAATGCTTTTAGCTTCTCATCAGAGAAGCTTTGCACCCCGATAGACAGCCGATTAATCCCAACGTCTAGATACTCCTCAAAGGGAGCATACTCTAAAGTCCCCGGATTTGCCTCCATGGTCACTTCAATATCATCCGCTAACGGTAGTACCTTTTTTAAATGAGCAAACAGGCGCTTATATTGCTGTATCGGCAATAAAGAAGGCGTACCCCCACCAATGAAAATAGAGCTTATCTCACGCTGCTGAATGAAGGGCAGCTGGGCATCAATATCTTTGATTAAGGCATCGACATATTCAACAAAATAATCAATTGTCGGCTCGCTATTATTATAGATGCCAGCAGAATCAGCCACCGGCAGAGTATGTGAATTAAAATCACAATACGGGCATTTTTTGACACACCATGGAATATGGATATAGAGAGCCAGAGGGATATGGGCTGAATCAATCAAAGAGGACATAAAGATAGGTCTTATACTCGCAGGCAGATAATGTTATAGTCACGCCTTTATTTTTGTTGAATAAAATCTCAAAATATAGCCAGAAATATAGGGCACACTTATTATACGTGCTCATTGCTTAGATGATAGATTTTTTAACGTTTCACTAGCATTTATGTAAGATGAATTTTATAAATTTGTCACCCACTTTGTGTAAAATAGCTTTTGTCATTTTTTATAATAAGGCTATCGCATCCTAAAAAAGTCTATAAAAAGCGATATTAGCAATAGATTAATCTTCTGTTATTTAAAATGATAACGCCGTTTTAGCGTCATCAATAACCTGCCTATAGGCAGGTTATTTTGCTTATTATTTAGAAGTTTGCTTATGCTCCCAAATCTTTCATTTACTGACTTCAAGCAGCACAGCGTACGTCTGGGCACGTTAGTATTACCCATATTAATTACTCAGTTTTGCCAAGCAGCTTTGGGCGTGGTCGATGCTATCATGGCAGGTAGCGTATCGGCATTAGACTTAGCGGCAGTGTCTATCGGCTCCGGTATATGGCTGCCATTATTCTTGTTAGCGACGGGTATTTTGATTGCTACCACACCGCTTATTGGCGAGAAGATAGGTCAGAAAGCACCGCATCACGTCCCGCATATCACTCAGCAATCGTTGTGGGCGGCATTGGGTATCGGACTAATTGGCCTTATCGTGGTATCACTAACGCCTAATATTTTAGGAATGATGGGCGTTCCAGATAACATTCAACCTAAAGCTGGTCAATACTTACGTTTCGTGGCTTGGGGCTTTCCTGCCATTGCTTGCTATGCGGTACTGCGCAGCTACTGTGAAGCGTTAGGTCGACCAGAGCCGGTCACCATTATTAGTATCATCGGTTTACTGATTAACATCCCCATTAACTATATTTTTATTCATGGTTTATTTGGTCTGCCAGAATTGGGCGGTGCCGGTTGTGGCCTTGCGACGGCCTGTGTACTGTGGTCGAATGTTATTTTACTGGCCACTTATTTGTACTTCTCAAAGCATCAGTCTTTTAATGAAACACGGTTTTTTTATAACTTTGCTCGCCCTAATCGCCAACAAATTGGTAAGCTATTTAAATTAGGTGTGCCCATTGGTATCTCGATTTTCTTTGAGGCCAGTTTGTTTAGCTTGGCATCTATTGTGATTAGTCCACTCGGTGAAATCGCGGTGGCATCGCATCAGGTGGCCTTAGCGGTTACCTCACAGCTGTTCATGATTCCGTTGTCAGTTGCAATGGCTCTCACAATTATGGTATCTAATCGCTATGGCGAGCAAAATTGGCTTGCATTACAACAAGTTCAGCGTACGGGGCTTATCTGGACAGTGGCGATTGCCTTTTGTAGTATGCTTGGCGTTTGGCTATTCCGTGAAAACTTAGCAGAAGCGTTTACAGATAATCCCGCGGTCAAGGCACAAGCTATGTTCTTACTGTTATTTGCCATTGCCTATCAGTTAGTAGATGGCTGGCAGGTAAATATCGCTGGTATTTTACGCGGTATGCAAGACACGCAAGTGCCCATGTGGATTACCCTGTTCTGTTATTGGTTGGTTGCCCTGCCATTAGGCACTTATCTTGTAAGATTTACCGATACTGGAGCAAAAGGCTTTTGGATTGCGTTGGTTACCGGCTTGACCTTGTCCTCTATTTTGCTGACACTACGCTTAAATTATCGACAACGTCAGGTACTTGATATTAAAAGTCAGCGACAACAATAGCGCTTACACACTTAAATAAGTCACTTATATAGCAACCATCAACGGACTTAAAATCCGATTAACAGTGCGCTTGTATATTTAATTGACATTTACACTGAAAAGCATCATTTGTGACTCATCAGATGCGATAAAATTTGTTACAATATGCTGAATATTATAATAATACCCTTATAGGCAATCGTATGGACATTGATAAAATACGTACGCTCATTGAGCTAATGGAAGAAAAGGACCTTGTCAATCTCGAGGTCAAGACGGGTGACGACAGTGTTAGCCTAACACGCCATTACAATACCCCACTGCCGCCAATGGTAGCAGCGAATCCCGCTTATATGACAGAGCCTGCAGCAGAAGCTGTACATCCTGGTAGTGTTGAAACCTCACCAATGGTTGGCGTATTCTATGCAGCACCAAGCCCAAATGACCCCCCATTTGTAGCACCTGGTCAAAAGGTTCAAGCGGGTGATACCTTAGGTATTATCGAGGCGATGAAAATCATGAACCCATTAGAAGCGACTCAAAGTGGCATTATCGATGCTATATTGGTTGAGAATGGCGATGTTGTTCAGTTTGGACAACCTGTTATCCGTTATAGAAGCTAAAATATAGGCACCTTGATGATAAAAAAACTGCTTATCGCCAATCGCGGCGAAATTGCTCTACGCATCGTGCGTGCCTGCAAGCAGCTCGGCATCAAAACTGTTGGCGTCTACTCGACCGCCGATGAAGACCTTATGCATCTGCG
Source organism: Psychrobacter sp. CX16 (assembly GCF_057396245.1). Lineage (NCBI taxonomy): Bacteria > Pseudomonadati > Pseudomonadota > Gammaproteobacteria > Moraxellales > Moraxellaceae > Psychrobacter > Psychrobacter sp. CX16. Next base: position 5,872 of record NZ_JBXYJF010000036.1, on the reverse strand, counting down.
CTTTGTAGATGAGGCTATTTGTATTGGCAAACCCAATGCCAATCAAAGCTATCTTAATACAGGCGCTATTATTACCGCTGCTGAAATCACAGGTAGTGACGCTATTCATCCAGGCTATGGCTTTTTATCCGAAAATGCTGAATTCGCTGAAAATATTGAAGAAGCAGGGATTACCTTTGTCGGCCCGCACCCCGATCATATCCGTTTAATGGGTAATAAAGTCTCTGCCATTAATGCCATGAAGCAAGCCGGCGTGCCAACTGTTCCCGGATCAATCGGTACTGTCACTTTAAATAATGCTGAAGAACAGGCCAAAAATATCGGCTTTCCGCTATTGATTAAAGCCGCCGCCGGTGGTGGTGGCCGTGGTATGCGTATTGTTGAGCGTTTTGATCAGCTCAACGAGCAAGTACAAGCCGCCAAGCAAGAAGCAGAGCTTTGGTTTGGAGATGACAGCGTCTATATGGAGCGCTATTTACAAAACCCGCGCCATATCGAGGTACAAATTTTAGGCGATGGTAATGGCAATGCGATCCACTTATATGACCGCGACTGCTCGTTACAGCGTCGTCATCAAAAGGTATTAGAAGAAGCGCCTGCCGCTGATATTCCTGATGACATTCGTGAACCTATCTTGCAGGCTTGCGTACAAGCGTCTGAGCGTATTGGCTACCGCGGTGCTGGCACGTTTGAATTCTTATTTGAAGATGGCGAGTTTTTCTTTATTGAAATGAATACCCGTGTTCAAGTAGAGCATCCGGTAACTGAAATGGTGACCGGTATTGATGTGGTGGTAGAGCAGTTAAAGATTGCGGCCGGTTATGGTCTGTCTTATCGCCAAAATGAAATTAGCGTGCATGGTCACGCGATTGAATGCCGTATTAATGCTGAAGACCCACAAACCTTTGCACCCTCACCGGGTAAAGTAACTCAATATTTTATTCCTAGTGGCTCTGGCGTGCGTTTTGACTCTCATCTCTACCCTGGTTATGAAATTCCCTCATACTATGATTCGTTAATTGGTAAGCTTATCTGCCATGGTCAGACGCGTGAACAGGCCATTGCGAAGACCTTGCAAGCGTTAGATGAGCTCATTATCGCCGGTATCAAGACCAATATCCCACTGCATAGAGATTTGATTTTAAAAGATCCTAAATTTGTGGCACAGGCGCAAAATATCCACTATTTAGAGAATTCTTTACTACCGCCTAAAATCAAATCAAAATAGCATAGGATAATATCAGTTTTAATTATTTAGTTATAAAACTTAGTTATAAAACCAAGCCCATAAAAAAGCAGAAGTAAATTTACTTCTGCTTTTTTATTGGGCAAACAGTCTGGTTAGACTTCTATCTAAGGTCTAAACAACTACTTACTTAGATAGATCACGGCCACGGCTTGCCTCAATTGACAAACGTAAGCCATTTAGACGAATAAAGCCTTCTGCGTCTTTTTGATCATAAGCACCAGCATCATCTTCAAACGTCGCAATTTTCTCATCAAATAATGAGTAAGGTGATTTACGGCCAACCACGCTCACGTTACCTTTGTATAGCTTAACGCGAACAGTACCCGTCACATACTCTTGTGATTTGTCGATTAGTGCTTGCAGCATTTGACGCTCTGGGCTGAACCAATAACCGTTATAGATGATTTTTGCATAACGAGGCATCAATTCATCTTTTAGGTGAGCCGCTTCACGGTCAAGAGTTAAGGACTCAATACCGCGGTGTGCTTTTAGCATAATGGTACCTGCTGGCGTTTCATAACAGCCACGAGATTTCATGCCAACGTAACGATTTTCAACGATATCTAGACGGCCGATACCATGTTTACCGCCAAGTTCATTCAGCTTAATCATCACTTCATATGGCTCTAGTTTTTCGCCATCGATAGCGACAATGTCACCTTTTTCGTACTCAAGCTCAATATACTCAGGGGTATCTGGTGCTTCTTCTGGGCTAACTGACCAGCGCCACATATCATCTTCAGCTTCTGCATATGGATCTTCTAAGATATCACCCTCATAAGATATGTGCAGTAAGTTGGCATCCATTGAGTAAGGTGATTTCTTCTTATTGGCAGAAAAATCGATTGAAATGTTATGCTCTTTGGCATAAGCCATTAAGCTTTCACGGCTTGATAAATCCCACTCACGCCAAGGCGCGATGGTTTTAACCTCTGGCGCTAGAGCAATAGCACCTAATTCAAATCTAACTTGGTCGTTACCTTTACCTGTTGCGCCGTGGCTGATAGCATCAGCGTTATGCTCTTTGGCGATTTCAACCAAGCGTTTGGCGATTAAAGGACGTGCGATAGAAGTACCAAGTAAGTACTCGCCTTCATAAATAGCGTTAGCGCGGAACATTGGGAATACATAATCACGGGCAAATTCTGCACGCAAATCTTCAATATGAATATGTTTGATACCCATCGCTTCTGCTTTAGCGCGGGCAGGCTCTACTTCTTCACCTTGACCAATGTCTGCCGTAAAAGTAATAACTTCAGCGTCATAAGTGTCTTGTAGCCATTTCGCAATAATCGAGGTATCAAGACCGCCTGAATATGCCAGAACGATTTTATTGATATTCTCTTTATTATCTATCGACATAGTGCATCCTTTAATAATATTTAAATTAACGACCCATAAAATAAAACTTAATAGTATCTGCGTGCGATATTAATAAGCCAAACCTCGTATGTCAGTCATACGAATAACTCAATGTATTCAATATTTCAGTTTACACTATTTGAACCCCTAACAAAAGCAAGCCCTCATGCAAATATGTGTTAAATCAGGCAAGAAAACTAGGTGGCTCAGTCATGACAACAGCCGAATTAAGCGCAAAACCTGTTATCATTACCCTATTTGATTTTTATCTATCCACGGCAGAATATATTGCCCAATAGACCGTAAATTTAGCAACACTTATGTGTGAGCGCTATCCCATTCACCCACTTTACAAACTTATGGAATAACGGCTGATTATGATGAGCAATACCCAAACGCTAACCACCGAAAATAATACTGAACTTACAGAGATTACCATCGCCCGTCCTGATGACTGGCACATTCATCTACGTGATGGCGCATCACTGCAGACCACAGTACCACACGCTGCGCAAAGCTTTAACCGTGTTATGTGTATGCCAAACCTTGTACCGCCCGTTAAAAATATTGACGATGCACGTGCGTACCGTGACCGCATCCTACAAGCACTAGAGCAGTCGGATATCAAAGATGCGTTCAAGCAAAGCTTTGAGCCACGTATGACACTTTATTTAACCGATCAAACAACCGCGAATGATATTAAAGCAGCGGCTGAGTCTGGTATCGTGCAGGCAGTTAAGCTCTACCCTGCTGGCGCCACGACCAATTCGGCAGATGGCGTGACCGACTTAGGTGGCCGTAGCCATGTCTTTGAAGCGATGCAGCAATATGGTATGCCGTTATTGATTCATGGCGAAGTGACCGACTCGCACGTCGATATCTTCGACCGTGAAAAGCAGTTTATTGACCAAGTATTAAGCAATATGGTCAAACGCTTCCCAGAGCTAAAACTGGTGGTTGAGCATATCACCACAGGCGATGCTGCTGACTTTGTACTTGAACAGAATGAATTGGTTGCCGCGACAATTACGCCGCAGCATTTACTGTTTAACCGTAACGATTTATTGGTAGGGGGTATTAAGCCGCACTTTTACTGCTTACCAATCTTAAAGCGTCAACAGCACCAAAAAGTGCTGCTTGATGTGGCGACCAGTGGCAATCCTAAATTCTTCTTAGGCACTGACTCTGCACCGCATGCCACTCATGCCAAAGAAAATGCCTGCGGCTGCGCAGGCTGCTATTCCGCTTCTATCGCCCTGCCCTTATATGCGACTGCTTTTGATAGCGTTGGTAAGATTGATAGACTAGAGGGCTTCGCGAGCCAGTTTGGTGCACAGTTCTATGGCTTACCAACCAATGAGTCGACCATTACCTTGGTTAACAAGCCGATAACTATCCCAAATAGCTATGCGTATATGGATGAACAAAGCTTAACACCGCTTATGGCAGGTGACAGCCTACCTTGGTCGATTAAAGATTAATAACGCTATATTTGTTGATGATAAGGCCTAACACTATAGACTAGATCGAATACGTTTAAAATTTGCTCTGGTCTGCTTAACCTAAATACTGTATTTGTATTAAGATTAATACAGTTAGGTAGATATAGTCAGAGACGTCTAAAATAGTTACAAGACAACCGAGCGCAAGTACGGCAAATGTTGGCTTAACTTGGTTAATAGCGTAACCCTTTAGTAGTCTTCTGACTAACTCTTTCTCTACTTTTTACTATTAATTCCTCTACTTTAAATGTGACTTGTGCTCTATGACTCAAAACAATTTAACCGATAACCAACCTCTCTCAACCTCACCAGCTAATGAGGAACAGCAGCCGCCTAAATTAGCGGATCGCTTTCGTAAATTCTTACCGGTAGTGGTGGATGTCGAGACCGCTGGCTTTAATGCTGCAACAGACGCCCTACTAGAGATTGCCTGTATTCCCATCTTAATGGACGACAATGGCAAGTTCTATCAAGGTGAGCCACTGAATGCTCATATAGAACCGTTTGAAGGTGCTAACTTAGAGCAGCGCGCGCTCGACTTTACTGGAATTGATCCCAATAACCCTATGCGTAAGGCCATTGCTGAAGAAGAAAAATCAGCCTTACGTCGTATCTTTAAAGAGCTAAAAGCGGTTCGTAAAGAAAACGAATGCCGCCAATGTATCTTAATTGGGCATAATGCGCATTTTGATCTATCGTTCTTAAATGCAGCGATTGAGCGTACCAATAGCAAAAATCATAACCCGTTCCATCAGTTCTCAGTATTAGATACCGTAAGCTTTTCAGCGCTTGCCTTTGGTCAGACAGTATTAGCTCGGGCTTGTAGAGCAGCGGGTATCGAGTTTGACGGCTCTGAGGCTCACTCAGCACTGTATGACACTCAAAAAACGGCAGAACTTTTTTGCAAAATTTTAAATCATTACTCGATGATGCCCATCAACTTACCTGAAGACAACATAATTGAAGAGCAATCAAGCGTAGAGTTAAGTAACAAAGATGATAGTTAAGCTGATTGTGATTGATTCGATTCCATAACTGTCATATATAGGCAGCGTCAGTAAGCGCTGCCGTGATATCGCTTTATTTTAAGGCGATTACAGTTAAAGGAATAACTATGCAATCTACTCAACTCATTTGGGTAACCATATTTGGCTATATGGCCTTAGCACTATCGATGACACTCATTACCAGCTTATGGATTAGGTATCACTTACGGCGCCCAATCATCTATCCACACTGTCTGTTGACAGATAAGCCGCTAAATAGCATCTACTGCTTATTATCAGATAAACCCATCAAATAATTATATTAATTTGAACAAAAGTCTTGACACATCAATTTAATATGAGTAATATACGCGCCACTTCAACATTAACGGTGAAAGCGGTTGAAGTGGTCTGTGTCCCGTTCGTCTAGAGGCCTAGGACCCCGCCCTTTCACGGCGGTAACAGGGGTTCGAATCCCCTACGGGATACCACTATTTTGTGATATCTAAATGAGCATTATCCGGTTGATAACTGCTTGCGAAAAAGCCAAACTCTTTGAGTTTGGCTTTTTTTATGTTTGTGTCCCGTCCTAAAATAAGTTTACGAAAAGGAAGCTTATAAATGGACAAAGCAGAAAGATCAAGGATTAAACGAACACAGAAAGATTACACACTCGGCTTTAAATTAGCTATTGTAGAGCAAGTAGAAAAAGGCGACATGACCTACAAACAAGCCCAAAAGCACTATGGCATACAAGGACGTAGTACCGTCCT
>NZ_JBXYJF010000035.1:0-31747 GCF_057396245.1 Psychrobacter sp. CX16 | reverse complement strand
GACTCTTTTTTGCCAATATATTGCGAAATTGTCTAACTTAGAATGACTAAGCGTCAAAAATTTCACTGCATATTGACTAAAAAATAGTCGCCGCCAGTGCCATGGTCGAATGTTCCACACGCCCTAATAACTGAGCCAGAGAAGTCAAAGTAAACCGGCTTAAGCATTGAGGTTATGCTGCTAAGCCAAATACAATTAAGCTAAAATTTTACTTGTCATGGCCTAAGGAGTGATTAAACCATGACGCATGGCTAGATGAGTCAGTTTAACATCACTGTCTACCCCAACCTTCTCAAAAATACGATAACGATAGGTGTTAACTGTTTTAACACTTACGAATAACTGATCGGCGATTTGTTGCGGACTTTGGCAGTTAACCACCATCATAGCGACTTGCTTTTCTCGCTCGCTCAAACGGTCAAAGGGAGACTCTTCATTATCGGTTAATAGCATATCTGCCAATTGCTCTGCGACATCACTACTAAAGTACTTACTACCTTGATGTACTTTCTTAATAGCTTTAATCATCTCTACTAAGGGTGTACCTTTGGTGATATAGCCGTTCACGCCTGCCTTAAGGAGCATAGAGGGGTAGGGCTGAGTAGATACACTGCTGACGGCCAATATCTTGACTTTATCATTGAATTGACGCAAACGCTTTGTTGTTTCCACACCGCCAATATTAGGCATATTAACGTCTAGTAACACCACATCAGGCGCAAGAGAGCGAACCATTCTTATCGCTTCTTCGCCGCTATCTGCTTCTCCAATGACCTGTATTTCAGGATCATCTGCTAGCATTCGGCTAATGCCCATTCTCACTAAATCGTGGTCGTCTACTACCAATACTTTAATCATAATTATGTATCCAAAAGTCTTTTAAAGTAATCATACCAGTATCTTTATGTTGCTGCATCGTAAATGGTTTGTTTTGAATTGACAACACACCTTAACAGCAGCGTATACTTGAGAATTAGTACTTAACGCGTATTGTAAATGGTGTTAAGATAATTGACATACGGGTTAGATTAAGTATTAATATAGTTTATCCACGTATTAGTTCATATCTTTTTTATTAATGAATTTCCTCATTAATAATTAGAGGATAGACATTGTGTAGCAGGCTTCATTAGCCCCTGCTATCAGACTTGCTATCTATTTATAAACTTGGAATAATATGGATTGATACCCGTACTATAGAGGGGGTTGGCAAGCAAATGAGGTTATCAAGAGTATCTATTTTGTTATTTATAAGCCCTTAATACTAAGTGACACAACCCTTACATAAAATGTATAGCGTGATTATATATCTATTAAGTGAAATATCTAATATATTCGTCAAAATAAATATCGGAACACTGAGTTATTGACGAGATTTATAAAATTTGCGTTTACTTGTATCAATTTTCCATGTGAGCACCGACCGCTCAAGTAGCCACATTGATTATCTATGAGATAATGGTGCGCTACTCAAATGATAGGTACTCCAATTACTACATTCTTTTATTATTTTAACGACTCAAATGGGATGACACATGAGCATAAATAAATCTTTCAATAAAACCTTTATCTTTGTCTGCATCGCATTGGGTCTGGGTACCGTAAGCTCAGCATCTAATGCTGCGTTGACCATTGCAGAACCTGGTAAAGCCAAAGTGAGCTGGGGCAATGCAGGTGGCTTATCAGAGGCCCGCACTATCATGTATTCAAATGGCAATAAAATACGCCGTATAGATAATGGTAATGTCGGCAACTCGTCAGCACAGACCTTCAACACCCCAAGTAACTTTAGCAGCAACTCAAGCTTCTATGATACCCTGCCAATCTCAACCGGCTCACGTGGTGTGTTGGTTATGGATGTTGAAACAGGTAAGCCACTGTATGAGAAAAATGCACAAGTAGCGCGTCCAATTGCTTCAATTACTAAGCTGATGACTGCTATGGTCGTACTTGATGCGGGTTTGGACATGCGTGAAGAGATCGTTCTTGATCCAGTTGATTTCGTTGGTCCTAAACGTGCCAGTTCTCGTCTAAAAGCAGGCGATCGCATGAACCGTGCCGAACTGCTATTAATGACACTAATGAAGTCTGAAAACCCAGCAGCTAAAACACTGGCTAGACATTATCCAGGTGGCTATGATGCCTTCATGCGTGATATGAACCGAAAGGCAAGTGCCTTAGGTATGTCGACCGCTTTCTTTGGTGATCCAACGGGTCTTGATAAGCGTAATGTTGCCTCACCTGCTGATTTAGCAAAAATGGTACAGGCAGCTGGTCAATATGAAGTAATCCGTCGTTTCTCAACCACTCGCGACTATGATTTCTTTGTGGCTAACTATTCAGCAGGTAACCGTACGTATCCTGCGCGTAATACCAGCTACTTAGTTCGTGATGGTAACTACCCAATCGGTATCTCAAAAACAGGCTTTATCAATGAAGCGGGCCGTTGTGTGGTTATGGAGACCCGTGTGAATAATCGTCCAGCTATCATTGTATTATTGGGTGCGAACAGCTCATCCACGCGCTGGAAAGATGCAGAGACTATCCTAAATAATCTAGCGTTACGTCGTTCTATCTAAGCATTCTTGAGGATTTAGTACTAAACACTCAATACTAGAACAATAAAAAAGAGCCCTAATATAAATTAGGGCTCTTTTTTATTGTTCAAACGATTTATTTAGTCTAAATCAACCACTTATGAGGCGTGTTCCATACATAAGGTGGCGTAAGGAACGGCTTCTAATCGCTTCTCTTCAATCTCTTCGCCGCAAACAGTGCACTCGCCATAAGTACCATTTTCGATACGGCTTAATGCATTTTTGACATAGGTTAGACCTTGCTGCGCTTCTAGTAACAGACGTTTACGCATGTCGTTTTCCCGCATAGAAATGGCTTGGTCGTCCCAATGCTCATTTAAATCGTCTTGCGGATTATGAATGTGGTCTTCGATTTTGTCGATACGGTTTTGATACTCTTGCTCAAGCTCTAATAAACGCGCTTGGGCTTTGGTAAAATCTCTACTCATGATACTTCTCCTATAAAGTTAATTCTCTTCCAACCTTTATTTGTTATTAGGCATATCATCCGCTTATACTGGTTTAATATCAATATAAGCAGTCAACATCGCACGACTGTTTTACAAATAGTCGCAATGTTCGATTAAAGTCCGATGCAGATTGGAAGGGTATGGGTTTTATTATTTAATCGTTTGATGAGAATAAAATAACAGGTCAGTATTAAAAATATGCTGATGGCTTATGTTTATTATAATAGCATTTATTATTAAGAAAATGGTTTACAGACGGTAAGCGTGAGGGCAGCCACAATAACGTAAAATTTGCCGTTGAGACTCAAAGTTAGCCTAAAAAATATGCTAAAATCCCCCAAATCTTGTACAACGTTAATCTCAACCACTTAACTCTTATTGATTAAAGGTAACGGCATGAACTTCGCTAGAATGGAAAACCAAGACTTATCGGGCAAAACAGTATTAATTCGTGAAGATTTAAATGTGCCTATTCAAAATAGCAAAATTGCTAACGATGCTCGATTACAGTCTAGTCTTCCAACAATTAAGCTGGCGCTTGAAAAAGGTGCAGCAGTGTTGGTTTGTTCACATTTAGGTCGCCCAAAAGAAGGCGAATATGAAGAGAAATATTCATTACAGCCGGTAGCCGATTATTTATCAGAGAAGCTGGGCAAAATGGTATCGCTTAATAAAGAATATGCAGAACAAGCGGTCAATGTTGAGCCAGGTGAGGTAGTTTTATTAGAAAACGTTCGTTTTAATGTGGGCGAGAAAAAGAACAGCGAAACCTTATCACAGCATTATGCAGATCTATGTGATGTATTCGTTATGGATGCATTTGGCACAGCGCACAGAGCGCAAGCGTCGACAGAAGGTGTGATTACTGCTGCAGCCAAATCAGGTAAAGTGGTTTGTGCCGGTCCTTTATTAGCCGCTGAGTTGGATGCACTAGAAAAAGCACTAAATAAACCTAAGAAGCCATTAGTAGCCATTGTCGGTGGTTCTAAGGTATCTACAAAACTGGATGTATTAATCAGCTTAGCGAAAATTTGTGATCAAATTATCGTGGGCGGTGGTATTGCCAATACCTTTATCGCCGCAAAAGGCCACTCTGTGGGTGCGTCACTTTATGAAGCTGATATGATTGATACAGCAAAAAGCATCATGACCCAAACAGATATTTTATTACCAGAGCACGTGGTAGTGGCTAATAAAAATGAAATAAACTTTGATGATTTCATCAATTCGCTTGCTTCAGCGACTCCGATTAAACGTAGTCTAGATGAAGTCGGCGATGATGAGATGATTCTGGATATCGCTGCTGAAGGTGCAACACATATTTTTGATTGCGTCAAAAATGCAGCTACTATCTTATGGAATGGTCCAGTAGGCGTATTCGAAGTAGATGCGTTTGCAGAAGGTACCCGTCTATTAGCAGAAGCAGTGAGAGACAGCGAAGGCTTCTCAATTGCCGGTGGTGGTGATACCTTATCAGCAATCCATAAGTTTGGTATCGAAGATGGGGTTAGCTATATGTCAACAGGCGGTGGAGCTTTCTTAGAATTCGTTGAAGGTAAAACATTGCCTGCCGTTGCTGCATTAGAAGCCAATAGCTCTTTATAATATCATGTAAATGATACAAATATTCTATATAACTTACCGATATTATTAGCAAAACTTAACCTAAGTTACGAATTATTACTTGTGTTTTAACGATATCCTCATTAAAATATTGAAAAATATGATTATCACATTCAAGGAGTTTTTATGCTAAACCGTAAACTGTTAGTAGCGAGTCTTATCGCTGGTACATTCGCTATGACTGCATGTAGCCAACAAACTGAGGAAGCTGCTGATCAAGGCGCTGTTGAATCAGCTGCAGAAAGCGCTGGTAATGATATCACTGATGCAGCAAATAGTGCTGGCGAAACAGCTAGTAGCCTAGGTGAATCAGCTGTTGACGGTGCTCAAACTGCTGGTGCAGTAGTATCAGGCGCAGCCGTTAATGCTGGTGAAGCAATTGGCGATGGCGCAAACTCTGCTGTTAAAGGTGCATCTAATGCAGTTTCTAATGGTGCTGACGCCGTATCAGAGGGTGCAAATGATTTAGCTAACAGTGCTGCCTCTAAAGCAGACACTGATTTACAAGCTGATCCAGCAGTTTCAGAAGCCGTAGACGAAGATCAGCAGTACTAATAACTATTGATAGTTGATTTATTGCTTGTTGAACGTTAAACAATAAATAATATCACTATCATTATTATAAAAAGAGCCTTGATTATTCAGGGCTTTTTTTATGGGTGTACTATCGGTTTTAAAACTGGGGTTTATGAAAAGCAAACGGCTATCTTTGTTATAATACCAAGACTTACTATTAGGAATTAGAATAGCGATTATGATTGGACTTATTGAAGGTAGAGTGTGCCATTTATCTGCACCCGTGGCATGTATTATGACCGCATCTGGGGTGGGCTATGAAGTAGAATTACCATTGCCAGATTTTTGTCAGCTGCATTTAGATGTGCCAGCCGTATTATGGACACATTTGCATGTGCGTGAAGATGCACAATTGTTATATGGTTTTTTGAATCAAAGTGAGCGTGATGTGTTTCGTCAATTAATTCGTATTAATGGCGTCGGCGCAAAAATGGCGTTGGCGATGATGTCGACCATGTCAGCACCGGAGTTAAAGCACTGCGTTGAGAGTGATAATGAAGCAGCTTTGGTGAAAGTACCAGGTATTGGTAAAAAGACCGCACAGCGTTTGCTCATTGAGCTAAAAGGTAAATTTGATAACATTGATACCATCGGTACCTTATTCGATGTAACACCTGAGGTTGCAAAAGCAAGAGGCGTCGCTGCTAACGAAGGCATTATATTAGCAGAAGTAGAATCAGCACTTATTAGTCTAGGCTACCGCGATAAAGAAGCGCAAGCTGCGATTAAAGCTGCGCGTGAGACAGAAGCAGGGCAGGATATTGTTAATACTCAAGGCTTACTGAAACTAACCCTGCGTCAGTTGTCTAGCTTTTAATTAAGTTTAGAGTAGATGAGCGGTTAATATTAATACATAAAAAAGGCGTCATAACAGCTTATTAAATTAGCTGCTATGACGCTTTTTTTTAGCTATGTGAACTTGTTATAGCGTGGCTTTGATGACTCTGATTAATCGCTCAACCACCTGATCACTTTCAGTACGGGATAAGTTAAGCGGCGGCAGTAGGCGAACCACATGACCACCAGTGACGTTTAAGATAAGCTGTTCATCGATACGCGCATCATTCACTAAGTTGCTGCAATCTGTGTCTTCAGGTAGTACAACACCGATCATCATACCATGACCACGAGTGGTTACGCCCAAAGAGCCAAGCTCGTTTTGTAGGCTGCTTTGAATGTAATCTCCTTCAGTAGTGGCATTTTGCATGATGTCTGTATTACGTAAAACGTTATATACGCTGTGCACCACGCGGCTACCTAAAGGTGTACCGCCATAGGTAGAGCCATGACTGCCAGCTTGGAATAGGTCACGAGCACGGCCACTGACCATACAGGCACCAATAGGGAACCCATTGCCTAAGCCTTTAGCGGTTGATAACACATCAGGCTTAGCATTGCTGTGCTGATAGGCAAAGTACTTACCGGTACGACCATTACCTGTTTGAACCTCATCTAGCATAAATAACCAGTCATTTTTATCACAAATAGAGCGCACTTGATCTAAATAATTAAAACCATCTTTTGCGGTATTTAAGCCGCCTTCACCTTGAATAGGTTCTAGAAAAACGGCGGTAATATCATCATGTTCTGCAGCGGCCTGATTAATAGCCTCAACATCACCGAAAGGTACACGAATAAAGTCATTATCCAAGGTAAAGAAACCGGCGCGCGCTTTGGGATTTGCTGTCGCAGAAACCGTCAATAAGGTACGGCCATGAAACGCATGCTCCATGACAATCACTTTAGGCTGTTTGAATCCTTTATTATGACCATATAAACGTGCCATCTTTAATGCTGCTTCATTGGCTTCAGCGCCACTATTTGCAAAAAATACGCTATCCATTCCAGCTGCAGTACATAGCGATTCGGCTGCTTTTTCTTGCCAGTCTATTTTGAATAAATTACTGGTATGTACCAAAGTCGCTGCTTGTTCTTGAATGGCTTTGGTCACATCAGGGTGGCAATGACCCAGACCGCAAACAGCGATACCGGTTAATGCATCCAGATAGGCTGTATTATCAGAGGTATAAAGCCAACTGCCTTCGCCACGCTCAAAACTGATAGGCTGCGGTGCATAGGTAGGCATGATATAAGAGTGAGACGCTGACATAGTAAGACCTTTATGATTAATGGAGAATAGAATAGGGTGGTGCTAAGTGTTTGGTGTCTGTTGATAGAGCACAAGTCATTAAAGCATAGATTATTAGAGTATAAGTCGTCTATTGCTAGCAAAAAAACTTTTATTCTAATTCTTGTGAAAATGGCGAATCATGTGCGGGCATGCGGTAATCTTCATTGGCCCATGCACCCAAATCTATAAGCTTGCAGCGATCACTGCAAAAGGGTTTATAAGGATTATCTTGCCAGACAGTTGGCTTTTGGCACTGCGGGCAAGGGTAGGTTTTGTGTGTGGAAACAGTCTGATTAGTCATAAATAAGTGTCTTAAAATAATAGGTGGCTTTATAGAATGTTATAATAAGTCATTAAATTATAGCATGAGAGCGTTAGTCCTAATATGGCACCGTCCATAAAGTTATCATGCTTAGTATGTCATGCTAAAGGTATTTTATTTCCTCCATCCCCCATTTAACCAAGTGTGTGCAATACTATGTCTAACTCTCAATTCCCTAAGCAAGTCAAGCCCTCTGTACTGGCTGAGTCCTCATCAACTATTAATGAGCAGGTTAGCCATGATATTCAGGTGAGTCATGACAAGGCGCGTCAATTTAAACCAGATAAGCTTAATCCGCCGCGAGATTTTGTATTACCAAGTTTTGTGATTGATAAATCGGCCGATGAGCGTCCACTGGTTGTGGAGATTGGAGCAGGTAAAGGCATGCATGCTTGTCTATATGCAAAACAAAATCCGCAGCATGACCTGATTGCCATTGAGCGCACTCAGAATAAATTTACTGCATTTGCTGGACTGGTGGACTCGGTAGTTAAAGAGGTGGTCGAGCTTGATAACTTGCTTGCGGTTCATGCAGACGCTATTCCTTATTGTGTGTATGCACTGCCACCAAAAAGTGTGGATATGATCTATTTGTTGTATCCCAATCCTGAACCTAAAAACCCCAATCAGCAGTGGCTTAATATGCCGTTTTTTGAGTTTTTAGTGTCTCGATTAAAAGCAAAAGGCAAGGTGGTATTGGCCAGTAATATTACAGACTATATTGATAACGCGTATGAGCAAGCGTTAAATACTTGGCATCTGCCCACTCAAAAAAGTGAGATTCCTAAAGAGAGTCGCCGCACCCATTTTGAAATTAAGTATTTGGCACGAGGCGAGATATGTTGGCAGTTAGATATCGTAAAACCTGAAGGCTATGTGACACACTTTGATAATTGGATATCGGATGAGTTAAAAGCATCTATCAAGTAAGCGCTAATTGCATATAAAAAAAGAGACCTTGTTAAGGTCTCTTTTTTATAATTTAATGCATAAATAAGACTAATTAACATGAGGGTCTGAGGTCATGTTAATTGGCACAAATTTACTAATAGTATCATAAGTATTGGTACGCGCATCTAGCACAGTTAAGAAAGTATAGGCACCAATGAATTTACGGCTAATAAACATAAACTCTTTAGGCGGTAGGCTGAATTCACGTGATTGCATGGCGCTACCAGACGTTTCCATTAGTCTTCTGTGTAAGTTGCTGTCTGCCCAGTGATAATAACCTTCATCATCGACAAGCTCATTGGCTGTCTCATTCAGTGACGTCGGCGCTCTAAATGGCTCGGTCGCTAATAAGAAAACATCGGCCATATTGGCTTTAGACTCTTGGGTCATAGTATCAAAGAACTCATAGCCAGTCATCGAGTCCATCATTGACTGCTTGTCATAATAGAAGCCTGCCAGCATAAGATTGCGAGCAATCTTGAGCAGATGATCATCAAACTGACGCATCGCACCAAAATCTAATAAGATTAATTTGTCCTTGCCATCAGGCTTATCGACAGGCTCTGAGCGAATTAGATAGTTACCGAAGTTAGGGTCAGTTTGCATCTCACCCCAAACGAATATCTCATTGAGCATGATATCAATCGCCGCTTTACCCAGATTATCACGGCGCTGCTGTGATAACGCTTGTAAATTGGCATCCGTAACCGGTACACCTTCTTCATAACTTAAGCATAAGACTCTATCAGTAGAGTAGGCTTCAAAAACTTGAGGTACCACATAGCGCTCATCTTCTTTTAGACGCTGGTGGAAGCGCTGAGTCGTTGCCGCCTCTGCTTTGTAATCGACCTCAACTTTGAGCAAATCGCTAATTTCATTAAACCACTCATCAAGCGCCTTAGTTTGAGGAACGGCATTGGTAACTTTAAGCAGGTGCTTAAATAAGCTTAAATCTGAGTCAATTGCATCTGCAACGCCAGGATATTGAACTTTTAATACCACTTGCTGACCTGTAGCTTTAATAGTCGCACGATGGACTTGCGCAAGAGAAGCGGTGCCGATAGGGATATGCGAAACCTCTAGCTCATCTAACCGCTGTTGACCCAATTGGTCAAGCAGTGCTCTTTCAACCACAGCCCATGATAGGCTAGCAGTGCTGTCATTTAAACGGTGCAGGGCAGCTGTGATTTCAGGATGTAAAAAATGCTCACCATACAATGCCAACATTTGACCAATCTTGACCACAGAGCCCTTTAATTTACCCAATTCATCTGCTAGATAAGCGGCTTGCTCTTTCATAAAGGCTTGATTACGTGAAGCCTTGGCTTCTTTGCTCAAGAACAAGCCACCAAAACTATTACCCGCCCAGCGTCGGCCTAAATTAAGCGACGTTTTGGCAATGGATAGACGTCTGTCTAATCGAGAAGTTTTGAGCTCACTCATTTCGGTAGGCACTGAGCCAGTTTGACCTTGAGTACTGTCTGGTTCTTGTTCTTGTGTTGGTACGGGTGTTGATGAATTTGACATGATTAAGCCATATTGAAAATAGTGCTCTGCAGCGTAAAACCTACCTGCACAGCAATATAAGTAATTAGGATTGGCACTAATAATAGGTTATTAATTTTAAAAGGTTATTAATGACGATACCGCATCGCTAGGGTCGATAATAGCATTAAATTAAGCTGCTAAGTAGTCTGTTAACCGAGAAGCAACTGACGCACAGTTAAACATTGTAATTGTCATTTGAAGATAGAGTATCACGAAACCCTTGTATAGCCTAAGCGCTAAAACAGCGTATTGCCTGTAGCTCTATTAGTTGACAATAGATGCGTCTGTAACTGTCTAATTTAGATAAACCAATTTAAAAAAAGCAATCTATTATTTATAAGACAAAAAGCTGCAATATAAAGATAGACTGCTCTTTTTATAACATATATTCCTTTAAGCTAAAGAAACATCTGATTAGTAAATCAATGACTAGTTAGCCACGATTTAGTGCACGGTAACCGATGTCACGGCGATAATGTGCACCATCAAACTGAATAGAAGCAGCACCCTCTAAAGCGGCACGCTGTGCGTCTGCAATGGTATCACCTAATGCGGTTACACATAATACACGGCCACCATTGGTTACCACATGCTTGCCATCGTGCTTAGTGCCGGCATGGAAGACTTTAACCGTATCGTCGTCACCTAATGGCGGTAGACCAGTAATCACATCACCTTTTGATGAACTTTCAGGATAGCCCTTAGACGCCAGTACAATGCCTAATGCTGCGCGGTCATCCCACTTCGCCTCTTTTGGTAGTTTGCCAGCAACGCCTTGTTGAATCAGCTCTACTAATGAGCTTTGCAGGCGCATCATAATTGGCTGAGTTTCTGGATCGCCAAAGCGACAATTAAACTCAATCACGTATGGGTCATTATTTTCATCAATCATAAGACCAGCATACAAAAATCCTGTGTAAGGGTGACCGGCGTCTTTCATAGCCTTAACCACGGGCTCAATAACTTGGCTCATGACCTTTTGATGAACCTCATCGGTAACGACTGGGGCAGGGGAGTAGGCACCCATACCGCCAGTATTAGGACCGGTATCGCCTTCGCCGATACGTTTGTGGTCTTGGCTTGTCGCCATTGGTAGGATATTGTCGCCGTCAATCATGCAAATAAAGCTGGCTTCTTCGCCTTGTAAAAACTGCTCTATTACCACACGGCTACCGGCATCACCAAATTTGTTGTCACCTAGCATATCTTCAATGGCTTCATGCGCCTGCTCAACGGTCTCGGCTACAATAACGCCTTTACCAGCAGCAAGACCGTCTGCTTTAACCACGATAGGTGCGCCATTTTCATTAACGTATGCTTTGGCTGCTTCGATATCGGTAAAGCCTTGGTATTTAGCGGTTGGAATGTTGTTTGCTAACATGAATTCTTTAGCAAAGGTTTTTGAGCCTTCTAACTGAGCACAATATGCAGTGGGTCCCCAAGCTGCGATGTTTGCCTTATTACAATCATCTACCAGACCTGCTACTAGCGGCGCTTCTGGGCCAACAACCACTAACTCCACAGTATTGTTTTGACAAAACTGGATTACCGCATCGTGATTGGTGGTATCAAGGTCAATATTTTTACATTTTGGTTCTTGAGTTGTACCAGCGTTGCCATTGGCCACATAGACGGTGTCAATATTGCTGTCTTTTGCACATTGCCAAGCAAGTGCATGTTCACGACCACCAGAACCAATCACTAAAATATTCATAGAAAACCCTTGTTCGCTTTATAGTTTAATTTACTTGATGAAAATCGAATCGTTAATAAATAATTCTGCTATTTTATCAAACTCTGCCGTATAGGGGGCAGCTTTGTTGCTTGCTCTTTAGTTAAAAGTGAATGAATGAGGCTTAGAATTCATTTTAATAACAAGGAATTTATTTTAATACCAATGTACAGGGATGCAATCGGTATAATAAGGGATGAATTAAAAATGAACCGCTCAAATGCGAGCTTTAAAAAGGTGTAAATATGCCAAAAATACTCATAATCATCGGAGTTATGCTTGTTGTTATCGGATTGATTTGGACTTTATTTCCAAGTGCTTTGTCTTGGTTTGGCAAATTGCCTGGTGATATCCGTTATGAATCGGGCAATACCCGCGTCTACTTTCCCATTGTGACCATGATTGTGGTGAGCTTGGTACTTAGTATTTTGCTTAATTTATTTAATCGCTAATAGAATGCCCTTCATTATATTAGGGCGTGTGGAACATTCGACCATGGCACTGGCGGCGACTATTTTTTAGTCAATATGCAGTGAAATTTTTGACGCTTAGTCATTCTAAGTTAGACAATTTCGCAATATATTGGCAAAAAAGAGTCCCGCCCCTGAGAACGGATTAAGCAAAGCACTGCTTTGCCCGTTCGCAAGGCGAGAGATGTGCTCGAGTGAGGCTGATGCTAAAATCGTCCCAGACGTTGTTGCAAACCTAGTCAAGGTATAGACATTAACTACGGTTTACGCCTAGTCTGAAACAATTTTAGCTATCAGCAGTGCTAATTTGCGAATGTTCCACACGCCCTAATTAATACCCATTACGCTGTAATTGAGCATCGGTAGTCATCTTGAATTTTTAGGCTAATTTAACCTTTTAAGTTCTAAACTAAGCAGTCTTTTAGCGGCTAATATTCCACACCGGCATGAGAATATTTTGTATAAGTGTATGCCATTCTAAGTGCAGTATGCTATATTACTGCGTTTCACAATTTGCGTAACTTCACGTATCAAATTGTGTATGTCCTCTTGCTTTTGCGCGACCCTTCAAGCTGTAAATTTAATATTTAAGATAACTGCCATGAAAGATATGATTGTTTTAGATCAAGTATATAAAAAATTTCAGACTCAAAAAGATGGCAAACTGCATTGGTTTACAGCTGTCGAGCCTATCTCACTAAACATTAAACAAGGTGAGATTTTTGGTTTGATGGGCTATTCAGGTGCGGGCAAGTCAACATTGCTGCGCCTGATGAATCTGTTAGAGCGTCCAGATGGCGGTACAGTAACCATTGATGGCGAGGTATTAACCAGTCTGAATGCTAAGCAGCTACGTGTGGCGCGCCATAATGTGGGCATGATTTTTCAGCAATTTAATTTGATGTCAAACCGCACTGTTTTTGAGAATGTGGCCTTTAATCTTAAAGTATCGGGCTACGCCAAAAATAACATTTATGAGCGGGTTATGGAGTGCTTGGAGATTGTCAATTTAACGGACAGAGCCAATCATTATCCAGCGCAGCTATCTGGCGGCCAAAAGCAGCGTGTGGGTATTGCACGCGCGATTGCACCGAATCCAAAAGTGCTATTGGCGGATGAGCCAACCAGTGCGCTTGACCCTGCGACAACGCGGGCGCTACTAAGCACATTAAAAGAAGTGAATAAAAGATTAGGGGTGACAATCGTTATCGTAACTCACGAAATGAGTGTGATTCGCCGCATTTGTAACCGCGCAGCGCTGTTACACAATGGGCATTTATTAGAGGTGGCTGAGATTGTTGATGGTCAAATTATCGCGAACACTGAAATTGGCAGCGGCCTAGTTCAGGAGGATTAAACAATGTTAGCAGTGACTTTTAATGATGCCTACGCCCGTCTATGGGAACTTCGAAAAGAGATTTGGCAAGCGACTATCGACACTTTTGTCATGCTTGGTATTTCGACCACAGCAGCCATTATTATCGGTGGTTTGTTTGGTGTGTTTTTGTTTTTGACCAGTGATAAGCAGCTTCTACAAAATAGATCGCTGTATGCCATATTGGGCGGCGTTACCAATTTTATGCGCGCATTCCCCTTTGTCATCTTGATGATTGCAATGAGTCCGTTTACTAAGTCGTTAATTGGCACCAGTATCGGACCGGTTGCAGCATCCTTAGTATTGGCTATTGCAGGCTCGTTTTATTTTGCACGTCTTGTCGAGCAAAACTTACGCGAAGTACCACGTGGTATTGTTGAGGCTAGTGAGTCGATGGGCGCCAGTCCGATGACTATTATTAAAGTGCTATTAACCGAAGCACGTTCAGGTCTCGTCCTGTCAGTGACTATTTTATGTATTAGTTTGCTGTCATATTCAGCGGCAGCCGGTATGATTGGCGGTGGCGGTCTAGGTGACCTCGCGATTCGTTATGGTTACTACCGTTATCAAACCGAAGTAATGATATTTATCGTCGTTATGCTGTCAGTGATGGTGATTGGTATTCAAGGTTTGGGTAACTGGCTTGCGACAAAATTAGACAAGCGTTAATTAAGCAATTAGATTTTCAATCCGTAAGATATGACTTTTAATAAAAGGAAGATGTCATGAATTTAGCACAAATCCGTAGTAACGTTTTAGCCGCTGCATCTGTAGCTGGTGTTTCAGGTTTGGTATTGGTTGGTTGTAGTAGCAATGACAATGCAGCAGATGAAAGCATTGCCGCATCAGACGAGAAAACCAGTATTGTGATCGGTACCACTGAAGGCGATTTCGCTGATATGGTTCGTGACCAAGTAAAAGGTGAGCTAGAAGCCCAAGGTTACGAAGTGAAGCTAACCACTTTTACTGATTACGTACGTCCAAACTTGGCGCTAGCGGAAGGTGATTTAGACATCAATATCTTCCAGCATAAGCCTTACTTAGATACGTTCAAAGCAGAAAATAACCTTGATTTGGTTGAAGTATTCCAAGTACCGACCGCACCACTAGGCATCTACTCAGGTAAAAAGACTTCATTAGAAGATGCTTATGATGGTATGAAAGTATCTGCGCCAAACGATCCAAGTAACTTTGCGCGTGCATTGGTTATGATGAATGACTTAGGCTGGATTTCATTAAAAGATAACGTTGATCCATTAACTGCATCTAAGTCTGATATTGCTACTAACCCAATGAACATCGATATCGTTGAATTAGAAGCCGCTCAATTGCCACGTGCTCGTGACGAAGTAGACTTTGCCGTTATCAATGGTAACTATGCGACAGACGCAGGTATTAACTTAACAGATGCGTTATACCAAGAAAAAAGCTTTGCTTATGTGAACTGGTCAGCGGTTCGTGCAGAAGACAAAGATGCGAAATGGGTGAAAGATGTAGAAGCAGCTTATAATTCACCAAGCTTCAAGACGTATGCTCACGAAACCTTCCCAGGCTACAAATATCCTAAGATTTGGGGTGAAGAGCAAGAAGGCGAAGCCGAAACAACAGGTGAGAATGCGCCTCAGTAATGTTTAATAGGACTTTATGTCTTTAAGCATAAAAAAACCTAGCAATTGCTAGGTTTTTTTATGGATGATGGATTATATTATAAAAAATAATCCATCACCTTATTTGTAGATAAAGATTTATTTGCTGTCTAAACGGATAACTTGTCTATCGCCTTGTTGCTGGATAGGGCGGTTATTACCCGTATACAGTTGGCTAAGCATGGCAAGCTCAGTACTTGAAACTGCTAATGGCTTATCCGCAACAAACCATTGCACTTGTTCTGAACACGGCGGGGTAGTCAATGAGCCGGCATAGTTATAAAAGCTGCTATGCATTGGCAGTAATGTGGTTAAGTCAACGCCCGTCACTAAAGCAGGTTCGTCAGTTTGAGTGACGATTTTACTAATCTGTGTCAGATTGCCTAATGCATTGGTGGCTGACGTTGGGTTTAACATGACACCGATAACGGCTAACTCGCCTGCCGCATTGGCATGGACAAAATGAACTTCGGCAGGATAATTAACACCGGCAAATTGGTGCTCACTTGGCGCATGATAGTGGAATTGGAGTAAGGTAAAGGTTTCGCCATTGATAAGCGTGGTGTTATTGCCGCTTTTTGGCGTATAAACAATAGTGTGTCCGTTATGACTAATCTCTATATCAGAAACGCCAAAGCTGATACTAGGCGCTGCATCAGTACTGCTTAAAACACGAGTAATATTAATAGGCGACTGCTGTTTGCCGATTGAGCAGGTCTCATTACCATGGACATCACCCCAATATTCTGGACCCATATTACCGGTGTAGCCCCAAGTGGCTTCATGTGAGTCATCATGAGCGTTAGACTGCTTATGGTCAGTCGTCACTGACGAGCTGTTTGCGGGGGAGTGTTGTAAAGGTTGGGTATTGTTACAAGCACTAAGTCCTAATGAGGCGATAAGAGCAAGCGTAATGGTCGAAAGAGTAGTGTGGTTCATGGTATTTCATCCTGAAATAAGTAAATTAATAAAATCGTGCTGTTTATAAATGATGAGAAATTAGCGTAAGTAGCAGTACTTACTGAAATATCTACAATTGTTAGGTTAGAAGACAATGGCAGTATACAAGGGTATCCGTACTATTGTTATCGCTATTTAATAAGAAGTAAGGTCAGTGAGTGGTCAGACTGTTATGGCATTTGTGTGAGTTTTGTGTAATGTTTAACTATTTAAAAACGTTAAGTAATTAACGCTAAAAGAGGTCGCCGCTAATATAGCGATAAATAAAATCGAGTTTTGGGCCGAATTTTGTTAAACTGCTGCTACGCTTAAGGACGTTTTATTAACTGCTGATTTTGACACTTTATGATATCTGATAGTATGCCCGCATCAATGCCCAACTCTCAGCAACAACCAACGTTTGATAATGCGTTGACGGCTGAAGTATCGCCTGTACTGGCTCAGCAGCGTCACATCATGGCGTTAATGGGTCTTGATATTTGGGTACAGCGTGACACACCAACACGCAGTGTTGATTATGAAGCGATTTCTAAGCAGCAAAGCCGCCTGCAGATGGCGCAGACTTATAGACTGAATGACTCGCAGCAGCCAGTGGCAGGCGAGCAAACAACGTCAGACCCCTCAGCATTATCTGGGTGGAATCAGGGTCCGTCTTCTACGCAGCCTTATTTAAATCCAACAGTTGAGTCTAATCAATCGGCAAATGGTTTATCCAGCCTGCAATATCAGCAACCAACTGTTGAGCAAAGAGAGGGTCAGCCTGAATCTAATCCGCATCAAAGCCGTGAGAAGTTACACCACAACCCGATTGCTGCGTTAAAAGAAAAAATTATCCCTGATGCGGAAGCGCAAGAAGCGGCGGCTGAAAACAAAAAAACCAAGATAGAGTTGGTGGATGCCTTTGATATTCTGGGTGTTCATTATCAAAATTGGGTGCTACTGGTCAATGCCAAAGCTTTAAGTGAAAGTGATGCGGCTGTCTCCCAGTTATGGGATAGCCTATTAAATGCACTATCGCTTAAGCCGCAGCATCAGAAATTCCCAATCTGTGAAGGCATTATGGACAAAGAATCTGCCAATGCCAGTGTAGCCGGATTTATCTTCTGCCTAGCCAAAACAGACAAAGTTAAGGTGGCAGCACTAACCGATTTGCCTAAAGGTATAGAGGTCAATCAAATGGTATCGACGCCATCATTAGCAGACATGCTAGCCGATAGCCGCCAGAAAAAGGTGTTGTGGCAGTTGTTAAACGATAACTAATTCATCGTGCTACTATCCGCTATTTAGCTAATTTTCCATTATTTCCTATAAAATTATCTTCTCTAAAACCTTTCTTTAATCAATCGGTCATCAAACGCGAATAATTATCCATACTGTACAGTAGCGGATATCAAGCTATTAGCGCTATTTATCTAATATCGGTTTGTATTATACTTATAGCGCTATTGTCTATTATAAAAGACGGTAAATCATCTTTTGTAATGGACAGTAGACGCTGCATTTCCCCTTATTCTTATTTTTAGTAGGAACATTATGAGTAACCATCCTTCAACATCAACTGAAAGTTTGCACCGTTTACATAACTTTTGTGCCGGTCCTGCCTCGTTACCGACCGAGGTTCTATTAAAGGCACAGGCCGAAATGCTAGATTGGCATGGCAAGGGTGTGTCAGTGATGGAAATGAGTCACCGTAGCAGTGACTATGTGGGTGTTGCAGGACGTGCAGAGCAAAGCTTACGCCGCTTAATGCAAATACCAGACAACTACAAGGTATTGTTCTTACAAGGCGGTGCGACGTTGCAATTCTCAGCCATTCCGCTTAATTTATTGACCGATAAGGGCACCGCTGATTATCTAACCACAGGAGCGTGGTCAGGCAAAGCCATCAAAGAGGCGAAGCGCTATGCTGCTCTTGGCTTAGGTGAGGTTAATGAGGTGGCTTCAAGCAAAGACTCAAATTTCACAACCGTTCCAGACAGAAGGGATTGGCAGTTGACTGAGGGCGCGCAGTATTTCCATTATTGTGCCAATGAAACCATCCACGGGGTGCAAATATTCGAGACGCCAGAGGTTGATGCACCGATTATTGCTGATATGTCCTCTTGTATCTTATCTGAGCCAGTTGATGTGTCCAAGTTTGGTCTGCTTTATGCCGGCGCGCAAAAGAATATCGGTCCAGCAGGTTTGGTTATTGTGATTGTGCGTGAAGATCTGATTGGTAAAGCGAGCAAATGGTGCCCTGCATTAATGGATTATGCCAATCAGGCCAATAAGGATTCGATGCTTAACACGCCAGCGACGTACTCTTGGTACTTAGCAGGACTGGTATTTGAATGGTTAGAGGAGCAGGGCGGTTTAGAGGCCATGTCGAAGCACAATCATCAAAAGGCAGAGCTGCTTTATAAAACCATTGATGACACTGATTTTTATCAAAATAATGTGGACATCCGATATCGCTCTATTATGAATGTGCCCTTTACTTTAAAAGACAGCAGTTTAGATGCGGCCTTCCTATCTGAAGCAGAGCAAGCCGGACTGCTTAATCTAAAAGGTCACCGCGATGTGGGCGGCATGCGGGCCAGTATTTATAATGCGGTGAGCCTTGAGTCTGTTCAAGCTTTATGCGACTTTATGACAGCATTTGCTAAAAAGCACGCTTAGGATAATCTCGATACGGATTTTCGGAGAAATAAATGAGTCACTGGGTTAGCAAGTTTAAATACACCATTATGGCAGCGACTTTGCTGTCAAGTGTGTTAAGCATGGCTGCGCAAAATGCGGCTGCTGACCCGATTACCGTGACAGCACTGGCGCAGAACAGTAGTGCCTCTTATACCGGCGTGACTCATTTACCGTATGCCAATCCAAAGGCGCCCAAAGGCGGTACATTGTCATTGGCAGCGATAGGGACGTTTAATAGTGCCAATCCATGGATGACCACTGGTGTTGCCATGTCGGGTACACAGTATCTGTATGATACTTTGATGACCAGCTCGTTAGATGAGTCATTTGTGATATATCCACAGTTGGCAGAAAAAGTCACCTACGACCCGGATGACACCAGTTGGGTGATTTATCATATTCATCCAAAAGCGAAGTTCTGGGATGGCACGCCAGTGACTAGCGATGATGTGAAAGCTACTTTCGATGCGTTATTGACTAAAGGACCGATGCACATTCGTAGTTATCTGGGCTCCATTGATAGAGTCGAGGCACTGGATAAGCATCGGGCTAAGTTTTATTTCAAATCTGATGATAATAAAGAAATTCTGCTAATAGTTGGCCAGTTTCCTATTTTTGGTAAAGACTCAGTTGATAAATACTTCGATACTTTGACCCTAAAACCGCTGCTCGGTAGTGGACCTTATAAGATTGCAAAGCTGCAAGAGGGGCGAAGTGTCACTTATCAGCGTGACCCTAATTATTGGGGCCAAAATATCATGGCCAATAAAGGGCGCTTTAATTTTGATTTTATTAAATACATTTATTACGGTAATGAAGAGACCGCTTTAGAGGGCTTTAAAGTTGGTCAGTATCAGTTCCGTCAAGAGAGTGTAGCCAGAAAGTGGGCTACGGCTTATAATTTTCCGGCAGTCAAAGCGGGACTGATTAATAAAGAAGAGATTGTGACCACCACGCCTGTGGTGATGCAAGGTATCGTGATGAATCTGCGTCACGATATCTTCTCGGATATTCGTGTACGACAAGCGCTGACCGAGGCGTTTGATTTTGAGCTGATGAATAAGACGTTGTTTTATAATCAGTATGAGCGTTTGGATAGCTATTTTTATGGCTCAGAATTGGCAGCAACGGGTAAGCCGGATAGCCAAGAGATGGCAGTACTAAGGCCATTACTGCCCAAGCTTGAACCGATTCAAAGGCAAGCGGCAGTACAAGAGTGGCAGTTGGCTAAGTCAGATGGACAAGGTTATCACCGTGAAGCGTTACTGCGAGCACGTCAAAAGCTATTAGATGCCGGATTCTATTATCAAGATATGAAGCTGTATCAGCCAAATGGTGAGCTGGCCAAGCTTGAGATATTATTGGCGAGTGACAAGCTCAGCCGAGTGTTTTTACCTTATGTACGCAATCTAAAAAGATTAGGGTTTGATGCCTCTATTCGTTTGGTGGATCAGCCGCAATATTTGGAGCGTCTTCGCCGTTTTGATTACGATATGATTATGGCCCGCTTTCCGCAAAGCTTATCACCGGGCAGTGAACAAAGTTATCTGTGGGGCAGTGCGTCGGCAGATGAGATCGGCAACAATAATTATAGCGGCATCAAAAATGAAGCCATTGATGAGGTCATTGCCAAGCTGACTTATGCGAAAAGCCGTGAGGAGATTGTCCTTTACACCAAGGTCTTAGATCGACTACTACGGGCAGGCTATTATATTGTCCCCATGTACGGCACATCGCGTACCCGAGTGGCTTATTGGGATAAATACCGTCATGTTGAAGATTTGCCAGACAATGCCATCGGAATAGATTATTGGTGGGTAGATAAAGCAGCTGAGAATAAAGTGACTAATTATTTGCACTAGAGGGTTGTTAAATAAATTATTAAACCACAGTTAAAGGGTTCAATAATTAAAAGACAATATCTAAAAAACACTAGATAAGCAAGCGCTTATAAGTTAAATAGATAAGCGCTTTAAATAGATAACTGCTATAAATAGGGGCTATAACAATCTAAGCCGGCAGGTCACATCATGCGTCAGAGGTGGTATCATAAGCCGCCTAAAATACATTTAATTAACAGGAAGCGGTATGAGCTTAATTATCACGCCTATTCGAACGTTTACAGATAACTATGTTTGGGCATTAGTCAACGATACGAATAAACAAGCGATTGTGGTAGATCCGGGTCAAGCAGGTCCGGTAGCTCAATACATTAAAGAGTATGATCTGGATTTGACAGCAATTTGGATTACTCACCACCACCATGATCACATTGGCGGTGTGGCTGAGCTACGTGAAATGTTCCCCATGACCCATGTGGTGGCAGGCGCAGAGCACAGCGTCAACCCAGATCAAGTGGTCAAAGAGGGCAGCTCTATTAATGTGTGGGGTTACTCCACTCAAGTTTGGGCAGTGCCTGGGCATACTGAGCATCATCTGGCCTATATCTTAGAAAAAGACGGTCAAAAGCAAGTATTCTGTGGGGATACCTTATTTAGTGCTGGCTGCGGCCGTGTCTTTACTGGGACCATCGAGCAGTTATTCGACAGTTTAAAGCGCTTTAATAAACTACCCAAAGAGAGCTTATTTTATCCGGCTCACGAATATACCGCAGCCAATCTTAAATTTGGCTTGACGATTGAGCCTGACAATAGAGTCATGCAGCAAACGTTGGTAGAAGTTGAAGAGATGACTGCAGCAGGTAAGGCATCATTGCCCGTCACCCTAGAGCATGAAAGGCAGGTTAACGTATTTTTGCGTACCGATGAAGAGAGCGTGATTGAAGGTGCCAGCAAGCAGCAAGCCTTACCAGATACCAAGCCATTGACCGTGTTTAGTGCGCTGCGTTCGCTTAAAGATAACTTTTAACGTCTAAATAAATCAGGTTCTTTAGACTTAAAAATAACCAGTGTTTAATATCAAAAGCGGATCGCTGCCATCGATGGCAGCGATAAACAGATAGGCAATACAGTTAGGATTTAACATTATGGGTCGTTATATTTTAAAACGTCTATTGCTGATTATACCGACGCTATTTTTGATTTTATTGGCTAACTTTGTCTTAGTGCAAGCCGCACCGGGTGGTCCTGTTGAGCAGCAAATCGCTCAGATTGAGCAGGCACAAGTATTCGGGGATGCTGTCGGCACCCAAATGAGTAGCAAAAACGGCCTAGAAGAAAGTGGTTATCGCGGCTCACGAGGTCTGTCTGATGAGATGGTAGAAGCCATCAAAGCTCAATATGGATTTGACAAGCCGGCACATGAACGGTTCTGGCTGATGATAAAAAGCTATGCCCGTTTAGATTTTGGTGAGTCATTCTTCAAAGGCAAGCCGGTTACTGAACTCATTATCGATAAACTGCCTGTGTCGATATCGTTAGGGCTTTGGAGTACGCTGCTGATTTACCTGATTGCCATACCACTGGGTATTTATAAAGCCATGCATAATGGTTCGGGCATGGACAAATTAACCGCGGTCATGTTGGCTGTGGGTCATGCTGTACCAGTTTTTGTATTCGGGGTTATTTTGTTAGTGCTATTTGCTGGTGGCAGCTATTGGCAACTATTCCCTTTGCAAGGTCTCGTCTCCGAGAACTTCGATCAGCTTAGCGCTCTTGGTAAGATTAAAGATTACTTTTGGCATTTGGCGCTGCCACTAATTGCCAGTACGGTTGGCGGTTTTGCAGGGCTGACTTATCTGACCAAATTTAGCTTTATGGAAGAGCTATCCAAACAATATGTGCTAACTGCTAGAGCCAAAGGGCTTAGCGGTAACCGCGTATTATATGGTCATGTGTTTCGCAATGCCATGCTCATTATTATTGCTGGCGTGCCTGCCGCTATTGTGGGTATCTTTTTTACCGGTAATTTCTTGATTGAAATCATATTTAAATTAGATGGTCTTGGACTGCTTGGCTTTGAGGCAATTCAACAGCGTGATTATCCGGTTATCTTTGGTACCTTATTTATCTTTACCTTAGTAGGGTTATTACTACAGCTTATCAGCGATATCAGCTACCATCTGATTGACCCTAGAATTGACTTTGAGGGGCGCTAATCGATGACAGCAACCTCAAATACGCCAAATGCAAACCCACCAAATAACAATAATGTGAACAATCCTGCATCTGAGGTGGCCAAACCCTCTTGGATTAACCCTGTGTGGCGCGCACGTCTTAACCGCTTTAAAAGAAACAAACTGGGCGTTATTGCGCTAGGATTGTTTCTTATCATATTCGTTATCTGTATGGGCGCTAATTTTGTCGCTAATGACAAACCCTTAGTTGTTAAATATCAAAATGGCTGGTATTTCCCTGTTTTTAAGGCCTATCCAGAAACAGCTTTTGGCGGTGTGTTTGAAACCGAAGCCAATTATAAAGACCCTGCGGTTAGACAGATGATTGAAAAGTCAGGCTTTATGGTCATGCCGCCCATCGAGTTTGCTGATCAGACACCTAGCGTGGAGATTGCACAGCCTTATCCGGCACCGCCTAATGCGGCTAACTGGCTCGGTACCGATGATACAGGCCGTGATGTGCTTGCCCGTATTTTATATGGTATGCGTATCTCCTTGTTGTTTGGTTTAGCACTGACGATAGCAGGGTCACTAATTGGGATCGTGCTCGGAGCAGTACAAGGCTATTTTGGAGGTTGGCTTGATTTAATTGGTCAACGCTTTATGGAAGTGTGGGCAGGGCTGCCGCAGCTGTTTATGATTATTATTCTAGTGAGCTTATTTAGCCCAAGCGTTTGGGTATTATTCGGCCTAATGCTGTTATTTGGTTGGATGAGTTTGGTGGGACTGGTTAGAGCGGAGTTTTTGCGAGCACGTAATTTTGATTATGTTAGAGCAGCACGTAATTTAGGTGTGTCAGATACACGTATTATGCTGCGTCATATTCTGCCCAATGCGCTAGCATCAAGCTTATCGCAGCTGCCGTTTATTTTGACTGCTAATATTATTGCACTCACCTCGCTAGATTTTTTAGGCTATGGGCTACCACCAGGCTCACCCTCGTTGGGCGAGCTGATGACACAAGGCAAGAATAACCTAGATGCCCCTTGGTTGGCCTTATCGGCATTTTTTAGCTTAACCATTGTGTTATCACTGTTGATATTTATTGGTGAAGCCTTGCGTGATGCGTTCGATCCAAGGGGTTAGATTCAGATAGTTCTATATTAATTATTGCCGCTGTTTCACATTACTGGCAACGGAAGTTGATGGTGTATTCAAAGTCATCATCACGTGATAAATCTGGCTTACCAGAACCAAGGACAACGCCTGCGATAGAACCTACTTGGTCAATCATACGGCCGGTACGCTCATCAAATACGCCATTATAGGTTACCTTATCGGTTAGGATAATCGGTTGACGGCGACCACAGGTCTTACTCGCACTGGCTAAAGCATTTTCTTGAGCCTGTACTTTTGTTTTGCCAATACCTGTGGTTTCAAAGGTAGAGTTTGCACGCTGCATTACAGGCGCAGTCGGTGTTGACTGACAGGCAGCAAGAGCTAGCGTAGCAGCGGCCAAAAACCCTAAAGTGGTTAGTTTGGTTGTTGTGTTTGATACAGAAATAGTCATGGTTAACCTTCAAAAAAGTATGTTAATGATCCGTTATTAGCTTACGCCATTATAAAGGATTATAGTGTCATAAACGCTAAGATGTAGGATAAAAGTGTTGAGCTTGTTTCGGCAATGTAACATAACAGACAAGAGTTAAATTCAATCAAGCCACCGGTTAACAGAGGGTTACCCCCTTTTATTTTAGTTTTGCTAATATAGCAGTCTCATTCAAAGTGCTATGCCTTTAAAGTAGAAAATATAGCCATTATTGTTGATAAATAAAACCATTTCACTCGATAAAAATAAGCCATTATTATGACAAAGAAAACAGAAATATTACTTATTGACGGTCCTGCTGGCAAACTTGAAGTTGAAGCGTTATGGCAAAATGAGAATCCAGAAGATCCAGATACCAAAGCTGTGGCCTTACTGTGTCATCCGAATCCATTATATGATGGCACTATGAAGAACAAAGTGGTCACTACCTTATTTAATTTTGCCCGCGATGAAGGCATGCATGTGGTTCGTTTTAACTTCCGCGGGGCAGGGAAGTCAACCGGTGAGCATGACTATGCCAAAGGCGAGATTGACGATGCAATGGCTGTGCTGCAATGGATTAGCCAAAAGACACCGGCCAGAAAACTATGGCTTGGCGGTTTTTCATTTGGTGGATATATTACCGCCCGTGTGGCCGAGCAAGTGATGGTAACGCCGCACATTTGGGGCTTAGATGATATGGAAATTATCAAAGTGGTATTGATGGCGCCATCGGTTGAGAATAATGATGCCACCGACGTTGCGTTGCCGACCAAAAAGACCATTCAAATATACGGCGATGCAGATAGAGTCATTAGCCCAAGCTGTATGCAGCAGTTCGCGGATGACAAGCAGATTGAAGTGCATATTGTTGAAGGCGCAGGACACTTTTTCCATGGCCGTCTAACTGAGATCAAGTCGTTACTTGAGCAATATGCGGTTTAGAGTTAGCGGTTTGAGGTTGCACATAGGTTAATACACTAAGATTATTAATGAATACATACGACATTTATGAGTCATCAGTTTAAGGGAATGGTTAAGCCACATGAATAAAACGCCAATACAAAAATATGAAGCAGCGGTTGCAACTGAAGAGTTTAATCACGATCCTATTCAACATGAAGCAATGACGTATCTCGATGGTGTCTATCATCAGTTACTTGAAAATACTGAAGAGAAAAAAGGTCTGTTTGGCTTTTTTAAGTCTGAGCCGACACCGCCAAAAGGGTTATATATGTGGGGCGGGGTAGGACGTGGTAAAACATGGATGATGGACATGTTTTTTGAGTCTGTACCACTACAGCGTAAAATGCGTATGCACTTTCACCACTTTATGCAGAGAGTACACAAAGAGCTCAATCAGTTGCAAGGCAGTAGCGATCCACTTGAAAAAGTGGCAGATATTATTCATAAAGAAGCGGTATTAATCTGCTTTGATGAGTTCTTCGTCTCTAACGTCTCAGATGCGATGATATTGGGTGATTTATTCACCATGCTATTTAGACGCGGCATTACCTTGGTGGCGACTTCCAATATTGAGCCATCAGGTCTCTATAAGGACGGGTTACACCGTGATCGCTTCATGCCGGCAGTCGCTGAGCTTGAAAAGCACACCACGGTGATGAATATTGATTCGGGTATTGATTACCGTCTGCGTCTGTTACAACAAGCTGAGCTGTATAAATCGCCGCTGACTAAAGAAAATAGCCATTGGCTGGTTAACCGCTTTACCGCACTGTCTAATAATCAGAAAGTCTCAGAAGAGCCTATTGAGGTTAATGGTCGTATGATTAAAATCAATGCGCGCACAAAAACAGTGCTGTATTGTGACTTTCGTCAATTGTGTATGGAGCCACGCTCGGCCAATGACTTTATTGAGATTGCTAATAACTTCACGACAGTCTTGGTAGATAATGTACCGGCATTAAGTGATGTGTTGCGTGATCCGACTCGCCGCTTTATTTATATGGTTGATGAGTTTTATGATCGCCGTGTGAAGCTGCTGATTCGAGCAGAACAGACGATATTAGACTTGTATCAAGGTGAAAAGCTGGCGTTCGAAATTGAGCGTACTCGGTCACGTCTACTTGAGATGCAGTCTGAGGATTACTTAAAGCTTGAGCATCGTTTGGATGTTCAGCAAGCGCCTCAATAAAGATATATTAGTCTAATCAAATAAAAAGGTTGATTTAGCACATGCTAAATCAACCTTTTTATTTGCCTATTTATTACTGGTATCGCTTTAGGCTGTCTATTAATAAATTTTGTTAGAAATAAAATTAATTGACGATGGTATTAAATGACACATTAATAGCTTTGTGAGCGGGAATAAGTTTGATATCCCAACGCAATGATTTATATTCTGAAAACGGAACTTTTTCCATTCTACCCTTCACAATTCTCATTAATGGGATATCGGTATAGTTATGATAATCAACAGAGCCTTGCACACTAGGCGGATAAGCTTCACCGGTAAATTCAGTATTGGCAGGAATGGGCAGAGTAACGGTGGTGTTTTGAATAGGGCGGTCAAGCATGTTGTTATAGGTCGCTCTATACTGAATAACGGTGCCGACCTTTGCGGTATTAACCGGTATATAAACCTGTTGTCCTGCACTGTTAACCACGATTTTCCCTGCGGTTAAGCTCATTTTTAGAGCGTCGTCTGCTTTAGCAGGTTGGGCAGAAAAAAGGCAGAAAAAAGTGCTGCTTAGCAAGGTATAGGTTAATAACTTACTCTTAGGGGCGGTAATAAATCTCATTAGCCTTGAATTAACTGCGGTCAAGATAAACTCCTTTTTAATACTCGTTAACACGCTCAAAAGCTGCATATATCTTCAATGTATATGGGCAACGTTGGTGTCTAAAAACGGAGTATTAGGTGATAGATCAACTAATCCAACTCGCTCATGATAAGCGCCTTAATCATTAATAATGCTCATTATTTAGGCTGCCGGCTACTAGGCTAGGTATGGTCATAATAGCTGTTTCTTAATTCAATTTTATTACAAACCCTAAAGTAAAGCGAGATGTCTTGAGCGTAAAGCCGACGATATTTGCGGATGTTCAAGTCATTTATGCCAATAAAGGTTGTGAGTGATAGCGGTTGATTATTTTATATGTATTATTTTTTGGCCTAAATATGATAATAATGATAATTTTAGTATATTCGCTATTTATTAACTAAATACTTATGCAATTGCCATTTAATTGAAGCGATAGATAAAGGCTATACTTTGACGATATACTAAGGCCGTTACAAGCGTTAACTCAAATTAGCACTTTGTATGATTTATAATGCTAAAGAGGTGTCATAAATAATGAGATGGGCACACTCTACAATTAAAACTCAGGGATAATAAGTATGAATTACTACAACGACGTGGATGGCACTGAAACTCAGGAATGGCTTGATGCCTTTGAATCAGTTATCAAACATGCCGATAAAGATCGTGCCCAGTTCTTACTAAAAGCACTTTATAACATGGCAGTTCAAGAAGGTCTGCCATTTAACCGTCTAGATACTGCTTACGTCAATACGATTCCGGTAGAAGATGAGCCGACTTATCCAGGCGATCTAGGTATCGAGCGAAAGATTCGTGCTTTGGTTCGCTATAACGCGCTAGCAATGGTGATGCGTGCTAACCAAAATGATGATGACTTAGGGGGTCACCTAGCAACATTTGCGTCAAGTGCAACCTTATATGAAACAGGTTTTAACCACTTCTTCCGTGCTGCTAGCGATCATTTCGGCGGCGATATGATTTATTATCAAGGTCACTCAGCGCCGGGTATCTATGCCCGTTCTTTCTTAGAGGGCCGTTTGACCGAAGAGCAGTTGGTTAATTTCCGCCGTGAAGTAGGTGGCAAAGGTCTATCAAGTTATCCGCATCCTTACTTAATGCCAGATTATTGGCAATTCCCA
The DNA here is from genome assembly GCF_057396245.1 of Psychrobacter sp. CX16. Classification (NCBI taxonomy): domain Bacteria; kingdom Pseudomonadati; phylum Pseudomonadota; class Gammaproteobacteria; order Moraxellales; family Moraxellaceae; genus Psychrobacter; species Psychrobacter sp. CX16. Next base: position 3,157 of record NZ_JBXYJF010000035.1, on the reverse strand, counting down.
ACCGTGTCTATGGGTCTTGGCCCCATCATGTCAATCTACCATGCCCACGTTGATAAATACTTGATTAACCGTGGTCTGCTTAAAGATGAAGGCCGTAAAATTTGGTCATTCTTAGGCGATGGTGAAACTGATGAGCCAGAAAGCTTGGGCGCTATATCATTAGCTGGCCGTGAAAAATTAGACAACCTAATCTGGGTGGTGAACTGTAACTTACAGCGTCTAGATGGCCCAGTTCGTGGTAACGGTAAAATTATCCAAGAGCTTGAATCTGTGTTCCGCGGTGCTGGCTGGCGTGTGATTAAAGTCATTTGGGGCGGCCGCTGGGATAGCTTGCTTGATAAAGACTACACTGGTGTACTTAAAAAACGTATGGAAGAGACGGTTGATGGTGAATATCAGCTGTATGAGGCCCGTGATGGTGCGTTTGTACGTAAAGAGTTCTTTGGTAAATATCCAGAGCTTGAAGAGATGGCTGAACAGTTAACAGATGACGATATTGTGCGTCTAAACCGTGGTGGTCATGATCCAATTAAGGTTTACACCGCCTTTAGTGAAGCGATGAAAACCAAGGGTCAACCAACGGTTGTACTTGTGAAAACCGTTAAAGGCTATGGATTATCTGCTCAAGCGCAAGCGGTAAACAAAGCACATCAAATTAAGAAGATTGATAAAGAAGGTCTGGTTTATTTCCGTGACCGTTTTGATCTACCTTTCACTGATGAAGAGTTAGAGACGCTACCTTTTTATCGTCCTGATGAAGATTCTGCAGAAATGAAATATCTGCGAGGTCGCCGTGAGTCATTAGGTGGTCATTTGCCTAACCGCCGTAGTGGTCATATTCCACTAAATATTCCTGATTTATCTATCTTCGATAGAATCTTAAAAGGTAGTAACGGTAAAGAGCAATCAACGACAATGGTATTTGGTCGTCTGCTTGCTGCGATGTTAAAAAATAAAGACATCCAAGACCGTGTGGTACCTATTGTACCTGATGAGGCGCGTACCTTTGGTCTAGAAGGTATGTTCCGTCAGTTCGGTATTTATTCTTCTGCCGGTCAAACCTATACCCCAGAGGACAGCGATGCCTTGATGGGTTATAAAGAAGCCAAAGACGGCCATATGTTAGAAGAGGGCATTAACGAGGCCGGTGCGATGAGTGCGTGGATTGCGCTTGCGACCAGTTATTCAGTTAACGCTTTACCAATGATTCCGCTTTATATTTACTACTCAATGTTCGGTTTCCAACGCGTAGGCGATCTAGCATGGGCGGCAGGTGATTGTCAGGCTCAAGGCTTCTTACTAGGCGGTACAGCCGGTCGCACGACTTTAAATGGTGAGGGTCTACAGCACCAAGATGGTCATTCACATATCTTATTTAGTACGGTGCCTAATTGTGTGTCTTATGACCCATGCTTTGGCTATGAGTTAGCAGTGATTATTCATGATGGATTACGCCGCATGTACGCAGAGGGTGAGCGTATTTATTACTACATTACCTTGATGAACGAAAACTACGAGCAACCTGCGATGCCAGAGGGCGTAGAAGAGGGTATTAAGCGTGGTATGTATCTGTTAGAAGACAACAGCAATGCTCAAGGCAGCGCCCATGTACAGTTATTAGGCTCAGGGGTGATTTTACGTGAAGTTCAAAGAGCCGCACGTATCTTACAAGAAGAGTTTAATGTCAGTGCGAACGTTTGGAGTGTGACCAGCTTTAACGAATTAACCCGTGACGGTATGGCGTGTGATGACTACAACCGCTTGCACCCAATGGAAGAGGAGAAAGTGCCTTGGGTAACTGAACAATTAGCCAAACATGAAGGTGTCGTTGTTGCTGCAACAGATTATATGCGCAATTATGCAGAACAAATCAGAGGCTGGTTACCAGATAGCCGTCCTTACACCACGTTAGGTACTGATGGTTTTGGTCGTTCTGATAGCCGTGAGCAGCTACGTAACTTCTTTCATGTAAATGCTGAACATATCGTTGTTGCTACGCTTAAACGCTTAGCCGATGAAGGCGAAGTGGATATGCGGTTAGTGAAAGATGCGATTACCAGCTTAGGTATTGATGTTGATCAGCCACCGGCATGGCAGCAGCAGCCACACTTTGACCATTTCCCAGATGCTCCAGCACCAACAGAGATCAACCCAAATCCAGTTCCAGAGTATGTGGAAGAAGAGGATGATGAGATTGATACTGAAGGTCGTGCAGAAGACAAAGCAGATGCATCGCTGTTGAACGATGACGATATTGAAGAATAATCGACATTAAGTTATTCGGGCTTATGCAAGCTTATAGTTAAATCAAATCTATTAAGCTTGCATAAGTATCCGTTAACAACAGAGGCTATCTATTGTCTATAAATAAAAATATCTATAAATAAAACAGATACTCATAAAAGCTGGAGAAAAAAATGGAAATTAAAGTGCCCGATTTGGGAGTAGAAAGTGCTGAGGTGAGTGAAATCTTCGTCTCAGTGGGTGATACTATAAATGAAAACGATAATATTGTACTATTAGAATCTGACAAAGCAGCGGTCGAAGTACCAAGTTCAGCAAGTGGTACAGTGACTGCTATCAACGTTTCAGTTGGTGATTCAGTTAGTGAAGGTGTGGTTCTAATTGAGCTTGGTGCCGATAGCGGTTCAGAGCAGAGTAGCGATGATAAAGACGCTGATACCGAAGAATCTGATGTAGCTGATGCAGCTTATGACAGGGATGAGGCGCAAGCTGAATCATATAGCAAGTCAGAGGCGACCTCAAGTGATGAGGAGCAAGAGGATGATACGGACGATGCGCCATCCGGTTCTGGCGAGTCAGTCACTTATGCCTTACCAGATTTAGGCGTGGATGAAGCAGAAATTGCTGAAATCATGGTCAGTGTAGGTGACAGCGTAGAGGCTGAGCAGTCGCTGTTATTGGTTGAGTCTGATAAAGCATCAGTAGAAGTACCATCACCAGTTGCCGGTACTGTTGAAGAAATTTTAATCTCAGCAGGCGATACTGTGGCCAATGGTCAAGATTATATGTCTCGTCCTAAAATAGGTTGATGATTTAAAACAAGCCAGATACCCCGTGTATCTGGTTTTTTCTATGCAGAACACCCATAACTTTGATGAAACTCGAAAGGCGTTCTCATATTCAAACTTAAATG
>NZ_JBXYJF010000034.1:0-32332 GCF_057396245.1 Psychrobacter sp. CX16 | reverse complement strand
TTTTTTCATCAGCCAGTTGTCGCTCAAGTCTTTTTATGATTTGGGCTGGGGTTTCTTTGTGTGGCATTCTTAGGCTCTTTGGCGGTGTATTCCAGTCTAATGTACCATGTTTCCTAAGCCAAGTTAGGACGGTACTACGTCCTTGTATGCCATAGTGCTTTTGGGCTTGTTTGTAGGTCATGTCGCCTTTTTCTACTTGCTCTACAATAGCTAATTTAAAGCCTAGTGTGTAATCTTTCTGTGTTCGTTTAACCCTTGATCTTTCTGCTTTGTCCATTTATAAGCTTCCTTTTCGTAAACTTATTTTAGGACGGGACAAACCGATAAAAAAAGCCCGCATCACTAGATACGGGCTTTTTTAATAATAAACAACTGATCTAAACTAATTTTAAGCAGTAAAAGCAGCGATTAAACTTGCAGCAAATGATTGGTTTGCTCAGGGATAATCAACTCTTTTTTGAGGGGTAACTCGCGTGCCAACTCTCGCAGGGCACGGCGATACACGCCTCGCTTAAAATGAACCACTTGACCGAGCGGATACCAGTAACTGACCCATTCCCAATGATCAAACTCTGGCTTTGCTGTGTCAAAGCGGATATGTTCTGTATTCGGCTCATCTAGCTGGAGCAAAAACCACTTCTGTTTTTGTCCAATACACAAAGGATGTTGCCCATGGCGAATATATCGTTTTGGTAAACGATATCTTAGCCAATTGTCTGTTGCGGCTAATAACTGAACGTGCTTAGGATATAATCCAACTTCCTCCCATAGTTCTCGATACATGGCGTCGATGGGTGTTTCCCCCGCATCAATGCCCCCTTGCGGGAACTGCCAAGAATTATGACCAACGCGTTTTGCCCATAGTACTTGTCCTTGTGTATTTGCCAAGATGATACCGACATTGGCTCTAAAGCCGTCTGCATCAATCATGACTAAAACCTTAAATTTAAAATGTTAAAATTTAATCAGCCCAATGTTTTAACAAGCACTCTTAGTATCTGTTATCATTTTAATCTTCTATGAGTGTAGAAAACAGACAGACTGATAATCATTACCTCTATTAAAGCAGTAAATCAAGTTAAATGGTAATGATATTTTGATATAAAATGTTTCATAGTATCGCCTTAAAGTTTCTAACGAAAAACCAGTTAATTCATATGTTTAGTGGGTGCTGCTGATCCAATTTCAAAGCAAATAAAAATAATCGATAATTAACATAATTTTTCAAAGCCTGATGCAAATCGATTGCCAGATTTTCATAAAGACTATACACTTGTTTACTATCAGATATTACTGCTTATATAACCTCTATTGACAAGGACGTCACCATGCCATCATGTCGCACGGACAATACTCGTATTCTTAAATCACTTACCTCTAGTTCATTTTCAACACATTCATTGTCACCCGCTAAGCTATCTGCCGCCATCGTAGCCATTATGCTCACCTCCATGGGTAGCGCACAGGCCAGCGAATACAACAGTGTTACCTTCTTTGGTGATAGCTTAACCGATGGGGGCTATTTCAAGTCGATATCTGCTAAAGAGCAATCAGGGCAATTCACTACCAATCCAGACAACACTTGGGCAACCTCATTTGCCGCGCAGCTCGGTCATACAGCCGTTGCCGATAGTATCGACGGTACGACAGTTAATAATTCACCAGTGAATAACTATGCCATTGGCAGTGCAAGGTCAGGCGTTAAGGTCAACAGAGGTGGTTTGTTAATTGCATCCGCTAGCGATCAAGTTGATAAGCATTTAGTAAATAATCGTATCGACTCTAAAGGGCTTTATTCAGTTTGGATTGGCGCTAATGACTTATTATCTGTGGTCAGCGACCTTCCCAATGCCGATAATATTATTACTGCTGCTACCCAAAGTCAGATTGAAACCATTAGTAAGCTACAGGAAAATGGCGCTAACTATATTTTAGTTCCTAATATTCCCGATGTAGGGCTAACGCCTTATCTGGCATCAGCGGAGGAGTCGCTACAAGCATTTGGTACAGGGCTGTCGTCAAAATATAACGATGTACTATTTAAAGGTGCAGCAGCAACAGGCGCTAATATTATTCCACTAGATACCTTTAGCTTATTGCAGCAAGTGGCAGCAGACCCTGCTGCCTACGGCTATAGCAATATCAGCAAAGCCGCTTGTAACACCAGTAGCTCATTAGATTGTGGTCGTGATGATTTGGTTGAGCCGGGTGCCAATCAAACGTACTTTTTTGCAGACAGTATCCACCCAGCAGGCCGCGCGCATCAAATGATTGCCGATTATGCCAATGCAGTAGTCACTGCGCCGAGTGAAGTCAGCTTGCTGCCGCACATTGCCACCACATCGGCGTTGGCGACTAATGCCCGTTTGCAAACACATATTAATCAATATCAAAACGGCAATAATCAAAGTCTAAAACAGTCTGGCCCAGCACTTTGGGCGTCAGCCGATGTGAATTCAACCGATATTGCGCATCTCGATAGCAATGGTAATATGCAGTTATTAGTCGGTCTAGATATCGCTGATGACAGCTCAGAGAATGCGGTTTTTGGTATCTATGCCAATATCTCTCAAACTAAGTTAGATAGTGATATTCGCTCGGGACTAAGCAAGGTTGATCATGATGAGCTGGGTATTGGTTTTTATCACAGCAATCAGTTTGGCGGGGTTCAGGTCAATGGTGCAATCGGCTATGGCAATATTGATATGGATGTTAGCCGCCGAGTTAGCCTTGATAATTACCGTCAGATCTTTAAATCTGATGTCAATGGCGACCGTTATTATGGTGCATTGCAAGCCGGCTATCCAATGCAAATGCCGGATGCTTTCCAGTTTAATCAAACTACGATAACGCCGTATCTAGGCGCAACGATTAACCGTATCAAACTTGGCAAGATGATAGAGCGTGAGCCAACCGGTGTTGCTATGGAGTTTGATAGACAAAAGTACACCACCACTTATGGTGCATTTGGACTGAAAGCCAATAGCCGATTAAACAGTACCATAAATGTGTTCGGTGATTTGCATTATCAAAAACAAATCGATGACAGCCGTGATGAAGTGACCGCGCGCCTTAATACGCTCTCTAATGTGCCTTTTACAACGCCGAAAGCAGATATTGATGATGACAGCTTTGGTGTGACATTAGGCTTATCGCGTCAATTTGGTGCTATTAATGCCAATGCAGGCGTATCACATGCTTCGGGTGATGATGACGAGAATACCAGTGTGTTTATTGGTATGAGTAGTGCATTTTAAATATCGGTATAAAAGCGTGTTATAGTCAAGATAGATGACAGGGGTGTCCGCTTGTATTCGAGAGGTAATGTCTTGATAATATCAATGATTACCCTGATATAACCCTAAATAAATTTTGATTTTATTAGACATTATCTACAATACTCTCAGTATTTAGATAATGTTTATCGCTTTTAGACAGGATAGCTTTTATGAGTAATGAGACACCAAGAATCGACCGTAAAGACATGCCATTACAAGGCGATGTGACTTGGAAACAAGACAGACATTTTGTCGGTACAGCGCCATCAGGCAAGACAGTCGATATTGATGCCAATAAAGAAGCAGGCGCAAGCCCAATGGAGCTGGTATTACTTGGGCTTGGCGGCTGTGCCAGTTATGATGTGGTCGGTATTTTAGAAAAAGGCCGTCAAGATGTTAAAGACGTGCGCTGTGAGTTATCAGCTGTGCGTGCCGATACCGTTCCTGCGGTTTATACCGATATTCATCTGCATTTTGTGGTTACAGGCAATGAGGTCAAAGAAAAGCAGGTGGCGAAAGCGGTTGAGTTATCGGCTGACAAATATTGTTCTGCCAGTAAAATGTTAGCGGCCGGTGGCGTAAATATTACCCACAGCTATGAGGTGGTTGCAGGTTAGGTTATAACTAAACGTCAGCTACTACACTTGTACTATTAATATAACGGTCGCTAAATGGGTTTCAAGGAACGCGTATGAGTTGGTTTTTCTCTTTAATACCTGATTCGGCAAGCGTGGCGATTTGGGCCATGATTATTGCCAGTATATTGCCTTTTTTATTTGCTTTGATGGCGAAAATGATGGGCGGCTTTGGTATAGCTGACAATGCGCATCCTCGTGAGTCGCTTGCCAAACTCACTGGCCGTGCTGCCCGCGCCAATGCTGCTCAACAAAATAGCTTCGAGACGCTGCCCGTATTTTTGGCCTCAGTGCTGGTTGCTATGCTGTTTTTCGTACCCCAAGTAGTCGTTAACTATTTGGCAGTGATGTATATCTTACTGCGTGTAGGCTACGGCATCGCTTATATTATCAATCTGCCGACCCTGCGTTCTATTATCTGGGCATTGTCAGTGGCATGCTGTTTGATGTTGTTTTATTTGGCCATAAAAATGACGGTCTAAAAGTGAGTCGATAGTCTAAATAGATATAATACAAAATTTATATACAAAAAAGGGGTAGCCATATTAATATTGCTACCCCTTTTTTGTACCCCAGCGATAGTCACAGTTGCGATTTAAGCTGCTCAATAATCGCTTGCTTATCTTTGACTCGTTTAATCAAATCCCACAACGCTTTGGCTTCAACATAACCTTTACTAAGCATGCCGAGCCACTGCTTATAACGACCGATTAATACCACATCATTTTTGGCCGCACCTTGCAAAAAGGCAATTTGGTGTGGAATGAGAGATTTCCAAGGCAGGTTAATATCTGCACTATCGACCTGTGCAATCAAATCAGGACGGGTAACCGCACCGCGTCCCAGCATTAAATGCGAGGTGTGAGATTGCTTCATACAGTTATGAGCGTGTTCAAAGTTCCAAATCTCGCCGTTAGCAATCACTGGAATTGGCAATTCTGTAAATCGAGCAATCTTATCCCAATAAGCAGGCGGTTTATAGCCTTGGGTCTTAGTGCGCGCATGAATGGTCAGCCAGTTAGCACCGCTATCCGCAATGGCATGTCTAATGTCATCTATGTTACTGGTATCGGTATAGCCCAAACGGATTTTGGCAGATACCGGAATATGACTGGGCACAGAGTCGCGCACTGCTGAGATAATATCTCGCATTAGCATTGGCTCATCTAGGAGTACGCTACCGCCGCGATGATTGTTAACTGTTTTGGCAGGGCAACCAAAGTTCAAGTCAATCGCTAGAGCACCAAGTTCACACGCCGCCAAGGCATTTTGCGCCATGAGCTCAGGTTCACTACCCAGTAGCTGTATATGAATAGGGGTGCCACTGGCCGTTTTGCTATTATGTTTAAGCTCAGGCACAAAACGGTAAAACACATGATTGGGTAGTACATGCTGAGTGACACGAATAAACTCACTAACCGACCAATCATAAGGGCGACCCAAGTCACTTGCAATCTGAGTTAGTATTTGGCGCATTAAGGGATCAGTAAGTCCCTCCATTGGGGCAAGCAGACGCACAGGCTTTGAGAAGAATTGATTTGAAAAAGAAGTGTCGCTCATCTGCTTAAGATCCATAGATTACTTTTTTACCTGTTTTAAGACCGGATATTAAGTCTTTAATATTATGAATATCTAAGTTATCTTGCGCACGGGTACACGCTACATAGAGCAGACGCAGCTCTTCAGGGTTGATTTTTATGCCACTAGTAGTGACGTCATAATAAAAGTCATCATCAAGTTGCACGCGGCCCCATTCTAGACCTTTGGCTTTGTGCGCAGTAGATATCACGTAGTCGGCATCTTTGACATCGGTTAAGCTATTGACCGCTTTACTTAATACATCAGTCCCATGGTCATCGACCAACTTCACTAAAGTTTTAAGATCACTGCCCTCGGTGGTTTCAGCATAATCCTGCACATCACTCCAATGATAAAAGTAAGCCAGCTCTGGCACACCATACGCTGACTTACCGGCTTTAAGGCTTTCCGCCGCTTTACAGAATTTTAGCATGCGGTCGGAGTCTGCTTGCAAGGCAACCTTATGCCCGTTCTTTAGTCCTGCCAACAACTGTGCCATAGCCGCAGCATTGGTACGGCATAAGACAGCGTCTTTTTTACCATGAGTAGGGGTTTTATTGGTAGTGGAAGTCTTATGTGGACTGCCTTTTAAAGGCACCTCTTCTTGCAGCGCTTTTAACAATAAATTGGCCACATCAGCAATGTCTTCACCAAATCGGAAAGACTGAGTGAGTAAGGTTTGTGGCAGCGGCAGTTTTTTCATTGCGTTGACCGCACCGCGCCATTCATAAATTTGCTGATGCGCATCACCGACATAAATGACTTGGCGTGGCTGTTGGGTCAAAATCCCCATCATTAATGGATCGGCATCTTGCGCCTCATCAAATAAGATAAAGTCTGCAGGAATGGCAGGTTTAGATAAGGCCCAGAGTTTTAGATAAATATCATGGCCAATGCCGGCAGGGTGACGTGCATCAATGGATTGAAGCCAGCGCTTTTCGACCGCAGGGTACAGCATCTCACGCAGCTGCTCGGCATCTGATTCGTTGATCCAACTTGGGAATTGTAGATGCCTTGGTGCTGGATAACTGGCGTGCGTACTACAAAAATAGCTCACCGCATCACTGACAAATCGTGCTTGGCGGGCAGGGGTTAGGCTAACGTAATTGGTTTTGCCGTCCATCTGGCGGCGTACTTGTACAGTTCGTAATCCTAAATCATCACCCAAACGTTTGGGTGAAAAGCGAGGTAACGATAGCTTGGCTGTAATATCACGCGGTACATGGCGATAGGCGAGTGAGTGAAAAGTGCGACAATCGACATGACCTGGGAACTTTTGTTTTGCCTCATTAGCGATGCCTTTGTTAAACGCTAAATAAAGACCACGTCCACGCAGACGCTCACCGATAAGCTTTAAGGTGGTGGTTTTACCGGCACCGGCGTAAGCCACGACCTTAAAGGACTTGCCGTCCATAGCCATATTTAACGCCGCTAACTGCTCGTCAGTAGGGTCACTCATATAAGCGGGCATTTGAGGTGACGGCGCATTGGTTATGGACATGTTATTACCTGTATATTAATCAAAAAGTCGATATGGATTATAGGTAACCCATAGTCATTAAGCAAAAAAAGGGGAAGATATTAATAGATGGCGTCGACAATAAGATACGCATGAAACGCAGCGTATTTATCAATCGAATCAAATTAGATTATTAAAGCAGAATCAATAAAGTGGTTTAAATAAGGATTAAGGATAATAACTAGATGAGGGTTGAGGTAAGTTTATCAACCTACCTCACATGCGTTTTATTCTTCGTCAGTTACGGCCGCTTTCTTTTTCTCGCGGACCAGTAGGCGTGCCATTAATAAACCAAACTCGAATAATAATATCATCGGTAATGCCAACAAGAACATCGATGGCACGTCAGGCGGTGACATCACGCCGGCCGCGGCAAAACAGGCAACGATGACATAGCGGCGTTTATCTGCCAAGGTGGTCACCGATACGATACCAGTAATAACCAAAATCAATACCACGACCGGTATCTCAAAGGTAATACCAAACAACATCAACAGCTTAGTAACAAACGTTAGATAGCTCTCAATATCGGTCATCGGTACCACGCTTGATGGCGAGAAGGTAATCAAAAAGCTAAGCGCCCGTCTTAAAACGATGAAATAAGCAAAGGCCACACCGGTGTAAAATAAGACAATAGAGGATAATAAAATGGGCACCGCAATGCGTTTTTCATGTTTGTACAAGCCAGGTGCGATAAATGCCCAGATTTGATACAAAATAAACGGCATCGCAAAAAACGCAGAAGTCAGCAACGTTAAGCGAATTGGCGCCATAAAGTTAGCCACGGGATCGATTGCAATCATCGTTGATGCCGCAGGTAAAATCTCTACCAGTGGCTCTGAGACGATGTCATACAACTCACGCGAGAAGCCAACCAAGCCCAAGAAGATGACACCCACAATCACCATAATTTTAATCAGATGCGAGCGCAGTTCAACCAAATGCTCAGTAATCGGCATATCGGCTAAGCTGTTGGGCTCAGTATTGGGTAAATCATCGTTTAAATCTTCGGTGCTGTCTTTTGGCGCAAACCTTGGTTTTTTATTCTTAAGTAAACTCATGATTTCACCTCAGCCGCGCTGTCCGTGCTTAAGCTATTGGCATTTGATTCGGAGGATGTAGCTGCCTGCGAAGACTGTGTCACCATGTTATACAGCAATGGATTGGCTTTATAATTTGGTAGCAAGGGGGCAGGGGGTAATCGTCTCGCTCTGTCATAATCACCCAACAAAAACCACATATTCTCCCAAGGGCGCGTCATCGGCTGAGCAGCAGCTTGAGTGGTTTTATTATTTGAATCTTTGCGCTCTGAGCTATCATTGTTTAATACATCAGACTCTAAGCCTTCCTCTACAGTCGGTGCAGGCTGAGTGCTGTCTGGATTATTACCATAGCTATAATCTGTGGTAACAGCAGTGGGTGCGGCCATATTTGGATTGGCTTGATCAACAGGATGCACCCAGTCTTTCTTATCTTTTGGTGCAGCACTGGTGCCGGCGGCAACTGCACCACCTTGAGCGGCTCTAAGCTGAGAGTTTTGCTGTGCTTCAAATTCTTTCATATTGCCACGCAGCTCAGCCATTTCTCGTTGCATCTCTGCTTCAGCTTGTTTAATTTTAGCCAGCTCCTCTTGCATCCTTTGACGTGTTTCAGCCAAATCAAGCTCAGCCTCCATTTCTGCCTTTAAAGTACCCACGGTACGGCGAAATTTAGCATAATAAGTACCCACGGTACGCACCGCTTGGGGTAACTTCTCTGGGCCGAGCACAATGAGTGCAATGATGCCAAACACCATTAGCTCATAAAAACTAAAATCAAACATAACCGCTTATCGTCCTATCACTGCTCTACAAGGTACTTACTTTTAAGGTACAAGGGATAAGTGACTACGCTTGATGGTCATCAGTTTTGACTTTGATGTCATCAACTTTAACGCCAGCGTCTACTTTATTATTAGCATTGGTATCATGGTCGATAACGTTATGCTTCTTAGCATGCGCTTCTTCTTCATCTTTCACCGCATCTTTAAAGCCTTTAACCGCGCCGCCTAAATCTTTACCGGCATTTTTCAGTTTTGCTGTACCAAAAATAAGGATGGCAATACCAAGGATAATCAACAACTGCATGGGAGATAGGCTCATAATCTTGTCCTTTAATGTAACTTATTTATTGTCAATAACTGACTATATGGGTTGGATTAGCCGCTTATTGAGTGCGGCTGTTTTTTTCTTCAATACCAGATAAACCAAAGCGTCGGGCAAGCTCTGCCAAGACACGATCGGACCCGATATTAAACCACGCTAATGTGACCACGGTGTGAAACCAAACATCGGCAATTTCATATACCAAATCATCGACCAAGGATTTTGATTCTTCTGTATCAGAGTTTTCAGGCGTAGCAGCCAGGTCTTTGGCGGCAATAATGGTTTCAACCGCCTCTTCGCCGACTTTCTCTAATATTTTATTGATACCTTTGGCGTATAAGCTTGCCACATAAGAGCTGCCGGAATCGGCCTGTTTACGTGCCTCTAATACGGCATCTAACTGGCTTAGCACATCGGCTGCATTAATATCCGCACGTGTATTGTCATCAGCCTTTATTATATCACTGGGTGCATGACTGTCTGTAGCACCATAAATATCTTTTGGATCTTTAAGAATAGGCGCGTCATTTTGCCATTTTGGCGTATCACCGCTTAAATCAAGCTTACGATAAAAGCAAGAGCGTCGTCCGGTATGACACGCAATATCGCCAATTTGTGTGATTGTCAGCACCACCACATCGGCATCACAATCAAGATGAATGTCATGAACGATTTGCGTATGCCCCGAGGTCTCTCCCTTATGCCACAGCTTGCTGCGAGAGCGAGAGAAGTAGACCGCTGTTTTGGTTTCAGCGGTCAGCTGTAAGGCCTCACGGTTCATCCATGCCATCATTAATATCTCACCTGACTCTTTATCTTGAGCAATCGCAGGCAGCAGGCCATCTGAATTAAATGTCACCTCATCTAACCATGAGCGTGTCTGGGTATCGTTGGCATTTAGAGCGGAATCGGACATAAAGAAACCTAATCAATATCAATAAATAAAATAAAGCGGCCGCTTATAGTAAATGGCTAACCAATCGGTTGTATAAAGCGAATAATATGACTCATAGTATATAGGTTTATAAGCGTGTCATCACCACATTCTAATGACTGATTTTTGACAATAAGCTCATTTTTAAAAGCGAACAAATAGACGGGTGTGGTGATAAATAGATGATGTTAAGTAATAGGAAAATAGTGAACAGACAATAGGTAAAATCATCGATTTAAAGATAACGCTTGATTAATCGTCAGTTGGACCTCGATTTTTCACTATTTTGGCTAAATGTGGTTGGTTAAACACACTCTATCTGATAGAATACGCAATTCCCACCTCAAGGCAGTGATATTACTGGCTTTATATTGACGAACTTTTTATTAAGTTTACGACGTATAAAGGAGACTAATATGCTGACGAACAGGTTTTCCCTTGGCTGTTTAGCTGAGTGTTCTCTATTTAGACACACTAAAGCTGACAACAAAGAATAAGAGGTTCTTATGAAGAAAGTTAAAATGAAAACAAAACGTGGTGCTGCTAAGCGTTTCAAAAAAACTGCTAACGGCTTCAAGCGCAAACAAGCGTTCAAACGTCACATTCTGACCAAAAAGTCTCCTAAACGTATTCGCCAATTACGTGGTACGAAACTGGTGCATGTTGCTGATGTAGCTGCGGTTCGCCGTATGTGCCCTTATTTATAAACCCACTTAATTTTTATTGTTCTTATATTATTTAACTTAATTGAAAGTATAAGTTCAGGCAAATCAATTTATTAGGAGTATCTTATGGCCCGTGTAAAACGTGGTGTTCAAGCAAACCGTCGTCACAAAAAAATCTTAAAGCGCGCTAAAGGTTATTACGGCGCTCGTTCACGAGTTTATCGTGTAGCTGTCCAAGCTGTAACTAAAGCTGGTCAATACGCATATCGTGACCGTCGCAACAAAAAACGTACTTTCCGTCGTCTTTGGATTGCTCGTATCAACGCCGGTGCACGTTTAAATGGTTTAAGCTATAGCCGTTTCATCAATGGTCTGAAAAAAGCAAACATCGAAATCGATCGCCGTGTACTAGCTGATATCGCTATGCATGACGCTGCTGCATTCACAGCATTGACTGAAAAAGCAAAAGCTGCTTTGGCTTAATTAGCATTCATTAAGTAGTCATTATCGTAATAAAAGAAGCCATCGCATATCGATGGCTTTTTTTGTTTAATTTGCTTACAATTACTGGCAAATAGCTCACTCTATGGCCGACTAAAATCATTGCTATTTCTGTATATTCATATCAGTACTTATTAATATGAATAAAGACAGAGCGTGATTCTAATAACAATAAAGTCGTCATAATCGCATCTTATATTTGATGCTAAGCCATTACTTTGATCTAATTAACCCCTCAATTTAAGGCGCCTTATCCTTATATAGAGAAGGACAAGGCTGCCCACAGCTAACAAACTCTGAGAATGCTTACATGACTCAATCTGACAGCACATCGAATACTCAAAATGATACTAACACTGAGCCAAAACGTGGCTTAGCTGACCTTATAGCCAGCCTTCCAAATTTATCTGAAACGCTAAGCGAGTTAAATGAAGGGCAGTTGCAGACATATGCTGATGCTGCAAAAGTGGCCGTTAGCGAGATTGCAAGCAGTGCCGATTTGCAGCAGATGCGTGTGAATTTAACCGGTAAGAAAAGCGCATTAACTGGTTGGTCAAAGCAGATGGGCAAACTTGATGCTGATAGCAAAAAGACCATGGGTGGCTGGCTACATCAAGTGCGTACTCAGATTAATGATGCGCTAAACAATCAGCAGCAAGCGCTCGAAGCTGCGGCACTTGAAGCCAAATTAGCAGCAGAGCGTATCGATATCACTTTACCGGCACGTGGTCAGCAAAAAGGTCAACTACACCCAGTGACTATGACTGCTCAACGTATGCAGCAGTTCTTTATGCAAGCTGGCTTTAATGTGGCGACTGGCCCTGAAGTTGAAAGCGATTATTATAACTTTGAAGCGCTGAATATCCCGTCGCATCATCCTGCGCGTGCTATGCATGACACCTTCTATTTTGATGCACATTATTTACTGCGTACTCATACCAGTCCAGTGCAAGTGCGCACCATGGAAGCGGGCGCGCCGCCGATTCGTATAATCTGTCCAGGACGCGTGTACCGTAACGATTCAGACCAAACTCATTCGCCTATGTTCCATCAATTGGAGGGGCTAATGGTTACTGAACGCACCACATTTGCGGAGCTTAAAGGCTTAATCAATGAGTTCTTGGAAGCCTTCTTTGGCAAAGAGCTGACCGTTCGTTTCCGTCCGTCATTCTTCCCATTCACAGAACCGTCAGCAGAAGTTGATATCTTAGCCGATAACGGTAAGTGGCTTGAGGTGATGGGCTGCGGCATGGTACATCCTAAAGTATTAACCAATTGTGGTATTGATTCTGAGAAATATACAGGGTTTGCTTTTGGTATGGGTATCGAGCGTTTCGCCATGCTTTATTACGGCATTGACGACTTACGCTTATTCTTCCAAAACGATGTGCGTTTTTTACGTCAGTTTGGTTAAGCCAAGTGCTGATAAATCCAGATAGATTTGCGGTATTACGCAAAGTCTCTGGTAAATATCCGATACGATAACAGACATAATAATTTGACAGCCTTTTGAGAATTCTATGAAAATTAGCGAACAATGGTTACGCGAGTGGGTAAACCCAAATAACAGTACACAAGAGCTGGCCGATCAGTTGACCATGGCAGGTCTTGAAATTGACGATATCGAAGCGGTTGCGGCTGACTTTAGTGGTGTGGTCATCGGTGAAATAATTTCTGTTGAGCCTCATCCTCATCCTGATGCCGATAAATTGCGAGTAACTCAGGTTAATATCAATAGTGATGCGCCGCTACAAATTGTTTGTGGTGCACCAAATGTGCGTGTTGGCATGCGTGCACCTGTGGCTACTATTGGTGCAAAGCTACCGACACCAGACGGTAAAGGTTTTAAGATTAAAAAGAGCAAGCTGCGCGGTGTTGAGTCACAAGGTATGTTATGCGGTGCATCAGAAATTGATTTGCCAGATGTGGTAGATGGTTTGCTTGAGCTGCCAGACAATGCACCTGTGGGCACAGATATTCGTGATTACTTAGGTCTAGACAATAAGATTTTAGACATCTCTATCACCCCAAACCGTGGCGACTGCTTTAGCGTCCGTGGTATTGCCCGTGAAATCGGTGTGATTAACAATCTGCCTGTGACTGCTCCAGAGACCACTGAGCAAGTCGGTGATACTGACGCAACTCAAGCAGTAACGGTTGATGCGGTTGATGCGTGTCCACGGTATCTTGCACAGCCGGTGCTTAATATTGACCGCAGTGTTGAGACACCTGAGTGGATGCAAAAAGCATTGCTACAAAGTGGCCAACGTTTGCATAACTTCTTGGTCAATGTGACTAATTATGTTTTATTAGAGCTGGGTCAGCCGCTACATGCTTTTGATGCTGATAAGATTATCGGTGCCATTAAGGTTCGTAAAGCGGTAGAAGGCGAAAGCTTGGAGCTGCTCAATGAGCAAACCGTCACCTTAAAAGGGGACGAACTGGTTATTGCTGACGATGAAGGCATATTAGCCCTTGCTGGTATTATGGGCGGTATGCGCAGCAGCGTTACCGATGAGACCACCAATATTGTGTTAGAAAGTGCGTTCTTTGAACCGCTTGCTATCGCAGGGCGTGCGCGCCGTTTTGGTTTACATACTGATGCCTCGCAGCGATTTGAACGTGGTGTGGACTTTGAGCTGCCTTCAACAGCCCTAAATCGTGCAGTTAACCTCATTAGCAGTGTAGCAGGTGGTAAAGCCGGTCATATTACAACCGTTGAAGACACTAATCAGTTGCCAAACCGTTCAATTGTACGTCTACCTTTACAGAAAGTGAAAGACGTGATTGGTATTGAGATTGCCAAAGAGCGTATTATCGAGATATTAACACGTCTTGAGATTCAAGTAGAAGAATCTGAGCACGACGGCAAGACCTTTTTCAACTGCTTACCGCCAAGCCATCGTTTTGATATTGAGATTAGTGAAGATTTGATTGAAGAAATCGCGCGTATCTATGGCTATGACAATATTCCAAGTACCTTGCCAAATCTTGGTGTCGACATGAGTTTCGATGACACTGCTGATGTGACGCACCGCTTGAAGCTTAAAATGGTCGATGCAGGCTATATGGAAGCGATTAGCTTTAGTTTTAGTGATGAGAAGATTGAAACCATCCTGGATGATCCAAAACTGGGTAATGTGTTAGCGCTTGCTAACCCTATTTCATCAGATCTAGCGGTAATGCGCCGCACCTTACTATCAAGCTTATTGCCTTGTGTGCAGTATAACTTAAACCGTCAACAGCCTCGCGTGCGTTTCTTTGAAACCGGTCTAAGCTTTGTGGGCGCTACTGTTTCTGAACTGGTTCAAACCCCAAGTCTAGCGATTGTCGCAACTGGTGATATCTATCCAGAACAGGCACATGACAATCGTGCGATGGACTTCTTTGATCTAAAAAATGATGTGGAGCAATTACTACCATCGACATTAGATGAGGCTAGTATTAGCTATCAGCGCAGCACATTGGCTTTCTTACATCCTGGTCAAAGCGCAGAGTTGTTAATCAATGGTGAGGTTGTGGGCTGGTTAGGTCAGCTGCATCCAAGTATTGCTCAAGAACTGGATTTACCTAAGACTTGGGTTGCTCAATTAACATTAGAGCCAATTTTGGAGCAAATGCGAGTGCTACACGGCATTCAAAGCCCCTCTAAGTTCCCTCAAGTTCGCCGTGATATTGCTTTTTTAGTAGATGCTAATATTCCTCGTCAAGATTTATCTGCGACTATCCGCAAGGCAGGTGGAACCCTACTACAACAGCACTGGTTGTTTGATGTGTACCAAGGTGAGCACACGCCAGAGGGCATGCGTTCAGTTGCCTTTGGTTTAATCTGGCAGGATGTCGCACAGACCCTATCTGATGAGGTTGTCAACGAGGCAATGGAGAAAGTGATAGGTTCAT
Source organism: Psychrobacter sp. CX16 (assembly GCF_057396245.1). NCBI lineage: Bacteria > Pseudomonadati > Pseudomonadota > Gammaproteobacteria > Moraxellales > Moraxellaceae > Psychrobacter > Psychrobacter sp. CX16. The sequence continues at coordinate 17,178 of NZ_JBXYJF010000034.1, read as the reverse complement.
TACAGGAAGCCTATGGTGTACAATTAAGAGACAGTTAAGAAATATTAATATACACTCTGACACATAAATGTTATTTTAAAGACAGTTGTTTTTAAAATAACCAAAACAGCGCCCATCAAGCAGGAAGCTTATGGGCCTTACTATTATTATCAGGTCTATTAAAAGCCATTGATAAGATTGAATACGAAAAGGAAGACGCAATCATGACTCTTACAAAAGCAGATATTATTGATCACCTTGTTGATAAATTTGGGTTTACCCGTCAACAGGGACGAATGTTGGTAGATTCGTTTTTTGATGAAATTTATGCAAATTTGGTAGATGGCAAAGATGTAAAGCTATCCGGTTTTGGTAACTTTATCCTAAAAGATAAGAAGAGTAGACCAGGACGCAACCCGAAAACAGGAGAAGAGGTTGAAATCTGTGCACGCCGTGTGGTGACATTTAAAGCAGGTCAAAAACTGCGTCGCCAAGTAGATGAGAGGCAGACAGCGCAACAAGCTTAGAAGTTGATAGCCAGTAACATAAGTTATTGCTCGCTTCTACAGAATCTTAACCTTGAACTATTTTTAAATTGAAGTCAAAAAACAAAAAAAGAGAGCCAACTGGCTCTCTTTTTTGTATAACTTTTTTGCTAGGTAGGAATTACTATTATTGAGTTACAACTTCAGCATCGCCTTCAGCATCTTCAACAACAGCTACATCAGTAGTGTCATCAGCAGTAGCCATAGCTTCATTTGAAACTGCATCTACATCAGTAGTGTTTGACTCTTCAATAGCTTCTGCATCACCAGCCATAGCAGCAGCTTCAGCTTCGTCTGCAGCAGCCTGTGCGTCAGCTAATTCAGCTTGTTCAGTACCAACAGCTTCGCCTTCAGCAGCAGCTTCGTTTAGTTCTGCTTCTGCGTCTTGTAGCTCTTCTTGAGCGTCGTTAACGTCTTCAACAGCGTTTTCTTTGTTGCTGTCACAAGCTGTTAAGCCCATAGTAGCAGCCATTAGACCTGAAAGTGCAAGTAGCTTAAGTTTCATAGTTTATCTCCAAAAAAGTGAAATATGACTGACAAAGCAATTTATAAACAGTCACGCAGAAATAAAAAGTATTTCTGTCATCTAACTAGATCATAAGTGAAATCTTACAGAGTCAGAATTCGTTGGCGATTATACCTCACCAATATGACAATATAAAGTAAATCTTGTTAAACATTATATTTAGATACAATTTTTAACGAAACTAGAGTAATAAATTCTCTCGATTACCTAAAAAATTAAGTCTAAAAATTTTGATAAACACTTATACTAAGCATTTTTGTTCATTTTATTTCTTAACTCAATTGGATGCAATCACAGAATGTAAGTTCATTGTTACTTCAAAACAGTACCAATCCTTACTGAGCTGTCCATTCCAATAAGGATACAAAGCCATCGCGCCTCATTATCCCTAGAGTATAGTCTTATTTGTGCCTATACTATGATACTTATAGGATGAACGGTAGATTGGAGGGTATTAGCTGCATGCTATAACCAATAACAGTCATCTACTTATATAAATATGTTTTGTCGCATCACCTTGTATAGGGGCTTTATATAATATCCAAATCCTATAAGATAAGGTATGAATCAGGTAATATAACAATGTTTATAAATCAATAATTGAGGCAACTATCGATGAAATGGCGAGGTAGGCGTAGAAGCTCTAATGTGCGCATGAGTGGAGGTAAAGCAGCAGGCGGTGGTATTTTTGGTATCATAATTGGCCTCATCTTATGGTTAGTATTTGGCATGAATCCAATGACCGCTTTTCAGACAGGTCAATCCGTTACTAACGGGGGAGGTAGTGCTACGAGTACTCAACCTTTAAATGATGATAGCCGTGATGCTCAGTTTGTCGCCACTGTTGTGGCGGATACTGAAGATGTTTGGAAACAGGTCTTCCAAGAGTTAGGCGGAACATATCAAGAGCCACAATTGGTATTATTTAACGGTAGCGTTAACTCAGCCTGTGGTAGCGCAACGGCGGCAACTGGTCCTTTTTACTGCCCAGGTGATCAGACAGTATATCTAGATACGTCCTTTTTCGCTGAAATGCGACAAAACTTAGGCATTACCGGTGATCAGCAAGGTTCAGGCGATGCTGAAAACCAAGGTAAGGCGGGTGATTTTGCACAGGCTTATGTGATTGCACATGAAGTGGGTCACCACGTGCAAACCTTAATGGGTACATCACAAAAGGTAAATGAGGCGCGTCGCCAAGTCAGTGAAGCACAAGGTAATGAGTTGTCAGTACGTCAAGAATTGCAAGCAGACTGCTATGCAGGGGTATGGGCGAATCGTAATCAACAACGTGTTCAGTTCTTAGAAGCGGGCGATATTGATGAAGCACTACAGGCAGCCAGTCAGATTGGTGATGACCGTTTAGCACAGGCTAGTGGCCGAGCAGTGGTTCCTGATAACTTTACGCATGGTAGCAGTCAGCAGCGTGTGAACTGGTTTAGCCGTGGCTTTGAAACGGGTGATGTACGCAACTGTGATACATTCTCAGGCAGTATTTAGCAGTATTTAATAGACGCTAGATGTTAGGTAAATAGCTTTTAAACAAAAAAGCCTGCAATTGCAGGCTTTTTTGTTTAATCATTTATCATTGGATAATTAAATAGAATAGCGACTCATTAACCCACAATTATTTAGTATGATCGATAACATAACCCGTGCCACCGCCCAATACGGCACCCGTTGCAGCACCTTTAGCGATATCTCCGCTATCACCACCGCTCTTGATAAGAGCACCAGCAACCGCGCCAGCCGCCGAGCCTTTAGCAGTGTTGTTCATATTATTTGGATTAAAACCACCCGTTGAATTACAGCCAGCCATAAGAAGTGCAGAGCTAGTCATCGTTGCGAATGCAAGAGTTTTAGTAAGTTTCATGATGTATTCTTCCTTATTTGGCCTGAGAAATTAAACAAGTTACGATTTGATAAGTGTAGCGTATCAGCCAAAATAGCAGTGTATCGATAAGGCTACGCTATACTCACGGAATGTAAACGGTGTTATGTGGATGTATCCAACAAAAAAACCGCTAACATCTGTTAACGGCCTTTTTATTTCGTACGTTATATCAAGCGTTTAAACGACTAGTTTTGTGATTTACGCTTCATTTGATCAAAGAAATCATCATTGGTTTTGGCCTCTTTTAAGCGATCGAGCAAGAATTCAGTGGCTTGCGTACCATCCATCGGCTGAAGCAATTTACGTAAAATCCAAACTTTACGCAGCGTATCCTCATCAAGCAGGCGCTCTTCACGGCGTGTGCCAGATTTTTTGATATTAATAGCTGGGAATACACGTTTTTCAGCCAAATCACGCTCAAGCGTAATTTCTTGGTTACCTGTCCCTTTGAACTCTTCGAAGATAACGCTGTCCATCTTACTGCCAGTATCGATTAGGGCAGTTGAGATAATGGTTAAGCTACCGCCTTCTTCAATGTTACGTGCTGCACCAAAGAAGCGTTTAGGCTGTGCTAACGCGTTGGCGTCTACACCACCTGATAATACTTTGCCTGATGACGGTACGACCGCATTATAAGCACGTGCCAAACGAGTGATAGAGTCTAATAAAATCACTACGTCTTGCTTGTGCTCAACCAAACGCTTGGCTTTTTCGATAACCATTTCGGCAACTTGGACGTGACGCTGTGGCGGCTCATCAAAAGTAGAGGCAACCACTTCACCGCGTATCGTGCGCTGCATTTCGGTCACTTCTTCTGGGCGTTCATCGATAAGCAGAACAATCAAATAGCATTCAGGATTATTACGCGTAATAGACTGTGCAATGGTTTGAAGTAGAACGGTTTTACCAGCTTTTGGCGGTGCCACGATAATAGAGCGCTGACCTTTACCGATAGGCGCAATCAAGTCGATAACACGACCGGTTAAATCTTCAGTCGTACCATTACCTGTCTCAAGCTTAAGCTGCTCAGTTGGGAATAGTGGTGTTAGGTTTTCAAAAATTAATTTATGACGTGAACGATCTGGGGTATCAAAGTTAATCTCACCGACCTTCAATAGCGCAAAATAACGTTCAGAATCTTTTGGCGGACGGATCGTACCGGCAATAGAGTCGCCTGTTTTTAGGCTAAAGCGGCGAATTTGGCTCGGACTGACATAAATATCATCAGGACCTGCTAGATACGAGCCTTCTGATGAGCGCAAAAAGCCAAAGCCATCGGGCAGTACTTCAAGTACACCATCACCATAGATGGCTTCACCATTTTTGGCATGCTTTTTTAAGATAGCAAAAATGATGTCTTGTTTGCGGCTACGGGCAAGATTATCGAGCCCCATCTCTTTTGCAATATTTAGCAATTCAGAAACGGAGTTCTTTTTCAGTTCAGTCAGATTCATAGAGGTTTCGTTTGATGGTTGTTGAGTCATAGTCAGCTACTAGAAGTATGCAATAAGTGATTGTTGTGGTTACGATAAAGGCTATCGCTACACACAGGTAGAGTTGACACCAAATAATGGTAGGAAAAAGTAAGGTTATTCATGAAAATAAGATTACTGAGTTTATGATATAAATAGAATAGAGGTACCATGACCACGTATTAATACTTGCACAAGTCACACACACGTCTTTTGATGTTATAGCAACCATTATCTTGCACATTATCACTAACAATTTGCAAATATATTAGGTTATATAGCAATAAGCAGTGACAATAAATGAATATGTAAAATTGGCGCTAAGCTAGAAGAAGGCAGCTTATACGCAGTATCTTAGATAAGCGTTTTACCTATTATTTAATCAATTAAATATAAAGTATATTGGATTCAGACGGGGTTTACTGTTGTGCAAGAAAGCGAGAAAAGGTCTTTTGATTGTCAATATTTGACTATCAATCAGCATATAAAAAGACGACTAACTGGCGTTGTTATTAACAATGACGCAAGTTCAGATAGTGTGATTTAGATAAGGGATGATAAATCAAAGATTGCGTACAGATAAGCGAGTACTGGTAAGACAGAAACTAAGGATGCGTTAAATCAGCATTCATTTCTTGAGACTTCGCGAATTGACCGCAAGTTGACAATAGGTATTCTCTAGAACACAAACTATACGGTGTTTTACAGCGTTATGTCAATGGTTTTGTTGCTTTAAAGGCCATTAAATATCAGGATTTTACCTAAACGTACTCATATTTTGGCCTAATAATAGAAGATACTCTCTACTTCATTAGATAAGGATTTAATAGTAAGGCAGTATATAAGCCGTTATTCGCCTCGCTAAGCCCATAATTATAAAGATAAAAAAGGCAATTATCTAAGGACAATCGCCTTTTTAAACCCTGCTCCTTGGTTTTTTTAGTGAATGCCGATAGGTGAATATCCAATCAAAAGGACATCACAAAAAGACAAAAAAGTCATTAGGCATGCTTATCAAGTAAAGCAGCTAGATCAGCTTTAGGCTGAAGGCCCATAACCGTATCTACTTTCTCGCCGCCCTTGAATACCATTAGCGTTGGGATACTACGGATACCGAAACGGCTTGCAGTTTCTGGGTTTTCATCAACGTCAACTTTAACGATGGTTACTTTACCATTGTAGTCTTGAGCAAGCTCTTCTAAAACTGGTGCAATTGCTTTACATGGACCACACCAAGCTGCCCAAAAATCTACCAATACAGGCTTATCTGCTTGTAGTACATCTTGGTCAAAGTTTGCATCTGTGGTGTTGATAATTAAATCTGACATAAGGATTTCCTTTATTTTATTAAAATACGGATGTGAATGGATGTTATAAATATTAAAAAATAGATATAGCACGTTGATGCAAAAATACTATTAGAAGCTATTTTACCATTTATTATGCATTGTTTTGTCTGCGGCCGGTTAAATCTGGTTAATAATTGGTATAAGTTGGATTGATGATATACTCACACCTCCAGTAAATGGGCGATAATACTTATCAAATGGCGTGCAAACATATTAAATAAGGTTGTGGATTAGCCGCTTATTTACTTAGATAACTACTAGAGCAGTTTTATCTTTTTATTCAATCATTTATTACAGCGTTGCAATGTATTATGGCGATACCACTAGAAACAGTAAACCAGCTTAACCTTGAAGAAACCCAGCGTGATACGCAGTTTTTCAAAGACTTTATGGCACAAATTACCGTCTATGAAGATGACGATATCTTATTGGTGGACAAGCCGGCCGGACTGCTCAGTATTGACGGTAAGGACTTAAAGGTTAGCCTATTGGCTCGACTGGTGAAAGCCAATCCTGATGTAAAGCTTATTCACCGTTTGGATATGGACACGTCAGGTCTAATGATTTTTGCCAAAAACAAACCGGCGCAAACCCATATTAGTAAACAATTTATTGAACGTATTCCACAAAAAGAATATCAAGCCATCGTGCAGGGCACTTTAGCGACACCTGGTAAGAAGGGTGAGATTAATATTCCGGTACGTTATGAGCCGACTATTAAGCCCAAGCATGTGGCTGATCCAGACTGGAAAAAGCATGCACTGACCCATTATGAAGTGCTGCATCATGAGCTGCGTCAAGGTAAGTCTGTGACTCGTGTTGCGCTTCATCCTGTTACTGGGCGCAGCCATCAATTGCGTGTGCATATGTTGCACTTGGGTCATGTTATTATCGGTGATCCCATTTATGCGGAAGGCGAAGCGCTAGAGCTGGCGCCACGATTAAATTTACATGCCCACAAACTGCGTCTTAAACATCCGGCAATGAACACTTGGATGGCGTGGGAAAGTCCTGTGCCGTTTTAAACCTATCAGGCAAATAAAAGTCTTTTAATCAATAGAGCCAGATAGTATCGTGTAGATAGGATATATATTAGATAGTCTCTCTTAAAGATGACATTACCTGTCAAAGGTAATGCGTCTTTCTGTGAACCAACCCCTAAAGGCCATTAGACTAGTGCTAACAAGGGGCTACCATAAAATAAGGATATTCTATGACTGTGATTCACTCAACCAATCACTTCGAGCACGCGCGTGATGCGGCAAAGCCGCTCGACCGAGTCGAAGATGTACGCGCTGCTGCCGAAGACTTCCGCAAAACCATGCTTGCTGGCCCCAAGGTCAAATTCTACAAAACCTTTGAGCTGATTCGTATTCCATACCCGACCAAGTTTGGCTATTTACACGCTTTTGGCGGCGCTTCTCCCTACCTTCATATCTGTAACAAAGTATTCGTCATTCAGTTTGATAGTGATGAGGGTCTAAAAACCTTACTGGTTAGCCCATCAGACTGGGAGCATCAAGCAGAGACACCCTATTTCTACCACATGTTGCAAGATATGGGTGTATTGTCTAAGCCTGTTGAAAAGATTATGGTCAGAGCCACCAATACCGTGCTTAACGTGCTAGATAAACTCGGACTAAATCCTGAAGACGTTGATTATATTACCTATGATCATTTGCATACCCAGAATATTACCCGTTGGTTAGGTGGTACAGGGCAGTCTGCATTATTTCCAAATGCCAAGCTACTCGTGATGCGTGAGGAGTGGGAAAGTGCTCAAGCTTTATTGCCTTGGCAGAATCAGTGGTATTGCCCAGGCGGTATCGATGGTATCGATGACAGTCGAATTGAGCTATTAGATGGCGATGTATTGCTCGGTGATGGCTCGGTTGCGCTGATGCGTACCAAAGGCCATACCGAGGGCAATCACTCGATTGTTGCCCATACCGATCAAGGCTTATTAGTAACCTCCGAAAATGGGGTTAGCATGGATGCTTACTCACCTGAGCACTCCAAAATAAAAGGTCTTGCTGACTACGCCAAAATGACTCAATCAGAAGTTATTTTAAATGGCAATACTTTAGAATTCGGTATTGATCAATATCTGTCTATGATTCAAGAGAAAACCGTAGCCGGACCTTATCCTAAAGACGAGCGCTTTTATAACATGGCCTTGTCCTCAGAGTCTGCAGGATATGTATTCTTCCCAGGCACGGCGCCGACCATACGTATGGGCGAGCTTGAGTTTGGTAAGTTTACGCCAAATCCTAAATCTAAAAACAAAAAGAAGAGAGGTGGCATATGGCGCAAACTTATATCGTAACGGGCGGTGCTTCAGGTATTGGCCGAGCACTGTGTCAGCGTTTACTTGATAGCGGCAATAATGTATGCGCCTGTGATATCAATAAGGATGCACTACAAAGCAGTTATGCACAGTTAACCGACTCTGTACGCAAGCGGTTGTTATTGCAGTCTTTAGATATACGTGAACCTGAGCAGTGGCAACAGGTCATCGCCACCGTGCTTGAGAAATGGCAAAGAGTGGATGTGCTGTGCAATGTGGCGGGCGTGCTTAAAGAAAACTGGATAACCGACATTGATGTACCCAATGATGTTGACCTGCACTTTGACATTAACGTCAAAGGTACGATATACGGTACCCAAAGTGTGATCGATACTATGCGTCAGCAGGGCAGCGGACATATCATCAATGTGGCCTCTTTAGCGGCGCTTTCACCAGTACCAGGTCTGTCTTTATATAGTGCGAGTAAGTATGCTGTACGTGCCTATTCATTAGCCGCTGGTATGGAATTAGGCAAATATGGTATTGCGGTGACGACTTTATGTCCTGATGCTGTACAGACGCCTATGCTTGATCAGCAAAAGGGTAAGGAGCAGGCAGCGCTGACCTTCTCGGGCAATCGTACCTTAAGTGTGGATGAAGTGGTTGATGCTATTGTAGGCCCTGTGCTTGAAAAACGTCCGCTTGAAATGGTATTGCCGGCAAGCCGTGGTGTGGTGGCAAAGATTGCGAATATCTTTCCACAGACAACAGGTAACTTTGTGGAAACTTTCCGCAAGCAAGGTCTTAAGCGTCAGGCTAAACGTTAGGCTTATTTTAATATAATTTAGCTTAATCAATATGTTTAAACTTAAAATAAACAAGCGCACATAGAAAAGCAGCCCTGAAAACTCAGGGCTGCTTTTTTACGTCATTAGAGCGTTATAAATATTATAAACGTCTCTAATCAGTATGGGTTTTCAATTAACCGAAAACTTTAAGACGTTTTTCTAGTGGTTCAAATTCTTTTTCGCCTGCTGGCTGTTCGATACCACCGATAACCATTTGAGCAACTAAATCCCATTTAGGATCGATGTTCCAAGTTTTAGCAACTTCGCTATCGATTAGTGGGTTGTAATGCTGTAGGTTTGCACCGATGTTTTCAGCAGCAAGTGCAGTCCAGATTACATACTGGTGCATAGCGCTTGTTTGCTCTGACCAGATTGGGAATTTGTTAGCATATAGAGCAAAGTTGTTTTGTAGATATTCAATAACGTTTTGATCTTCATAGAACAAGATAGTTGCTGCGCCTGCTTTAAAGCCTTCAAGTTTTTGCTTAGTCGCTTCGAATGCTTCGTCGTCTGCAACTACTTTACGTAGCTCATCTTCAGTGATTTGCCATAATTTTTTATGATCTTCACCAAACAATACAACGATACGAGTTGATTGAGAGTTGAATGCTGAAGGCGTATGCAAAATAGCATGCTCAACAATTTTAGTAACTTGTTCTTTAGCGACAGGTAGAGTGCTGTTTAATGCATAGATAGTACGACGTTTTTCAGCTAGTTTTTGTAAGTTTTGTAGGTCTGACATAGTCATTCTCCGTTATGAAACAAGAAATAAAATACAGCTATAAAGTTAACTTACGTTGGGGCACGCTTATTGTAAGTTTCTAGTGCCCCTGTAAATTATCTTGCATGATTATAAAATAATCAAATAAAACTGACATTGTTTTTTTGTAAATTTATTTAACAGTAGATAGTAATTTTATACATTTAATAAAGAGTCTATTCTTTAAAACCTTCAGGTAATTCTGGTGCTACCAAACGCTTAAGATCCGAATTGACATTACCAAAGCGAGGGTGATGGTTGTTCCAATCGATAATGGCTTGCTCAATATCTTCTTTGTTATCAGACACAAAGTTCCACCACAATAATACTTTTTGATTCAGTGGCTCACCGCCTAACAGCATAAAGCGAGTGTCTTTTTTACCACTTACTTTAATCGTTGTGCGCTCTTGAACATCATCAAAACGGATTAAGTCGTTTTGTTTGTACTGAGTGCCATTATATTCAGCACCGTCAACTACCATTAAGATACCGTACTCCATACCCGGCTCTAGGGTTAACTCAACCTCTGTATCTTCGGTTAAGTGAACGTCAACACCGACAAGCTTAGAGTACTGAATAGTAGGCGCTTCGTAGCTGTCACCAGTTGGTGTATTATAAACACCTGTGGTTAGAACGAAATCTGCACCGTTTGCTGACCAGCTAGGTAGCTCTGGGTAATGATGGAAATCACGTTCGATTTTTTGATCTAATGGCAAAGCAATCCATAACTGAACCATATTCATACCTCGCCACGCATTAGCAGAGCCGCCTGTATCTGGAAATACGCTTTGCTCAGTATGGCTGATACCTTGATCAGGGCCAGTACCTGCAGTCATTACGTTAACTTGGTTTTTGGTAATGACTTGCTCATTACCAATGCTGTCTTTGTGTAGCACTTCGCCATCAATCATCCAGCTAAACGTCTGTAGGTTGATGTGTGGATGACGACCCACTTGCATACCGTCTTCATCTTCACCAAACTCTGCAGGACCGGCATGATCCATAAAGCACCAAGCACCAATAGGGCGCTTGCCTTTATTCGGTAGTAATCGAGCAATAGGAATACCGCCAACATCTGCTAGACGTGGTTCAAGAATTTTAGTTTTCATAATTTACCTCTAAATTAACATTAATTATGATAGACGTTGTACCTACCTGTACATATACGCTATGGGTTGTCATACAGTAGCTTATCTAGAAAAATTAGGGTCAGCGACTACGTAAAAATTTGTTTGTACTCTGTTATTCTGGCACTTCTAATTCCGATGCTCTTAGAATGTCATCGGAATATCCATGACCAATATCTGAGCATTTTCCAGCACATCCATAGTAAAGTTTTTGGTATCGGTGATACCTAGACCATCTCGACCTTCTAATATCTGACCTTTAATGACCACTTTTCCTGAGATAACAAAAACATAAGCGCCATTTAATGGGCCACGTAGGGCATAGGTGCTAATCTCACCTTTATCAAACTCACCAACACTAAACCAAGCATTTTGATGAATCCAAACCCCATCATCATCTGGGTTAGGCGACAGCACTTGATTAAATTGATTGCGATTTAGTAGGTCAACCAGTCGTACTTGCTGATAGCGCGGTTCTACATTCATCTTATTGGGTTCGACCCAAATTTGCAAAAATTTAACCGGCTGATTATCGCTCGCATTCATCTCGGAGTGGACCACCCCGGTGCCTGCCGACATCACCTGAATGTCACCAGTTGCGATAATGCCCTCGTTACCCATGTTGTCTTTGTGTTTGAGCTGACCGGACAAAGGAATACTGATAATTTCCATATTGCGGTGAGAATGCTCGCTAAAGCCTGTGCCGCCTTCGACATGGTCATCGTTAATAACCCGCAGCGCGCCAAAGCCGACACGGTCCGAGTTATAGTAATCTGCAAAGCTAAAGGTGTGTTTGCTTTTTAGCCACCCATGATGTGCGCCACCGCGTGTATTAGCTGCATGGTAAACCAGTTTCATAATAACCACCTTTAACAACAAATTCTTAATAAAGACGATATAAGATTTAATACAGGTACATAATAAAGCCTGTAAAATAAAATGCAAGTTACTGATAGTTGCGCTTTTGTACATAGGTCAACTAGACGTTCATATGACAACGATATATCATGAGAACGTAGCGAATAAAAGGGGCTAGCAATTCATTTGCTAGGCTGTCTTTATCCAAGCTCGATACTCTAAAACTAATAAATCATCCAAATTTACTTGTGTCATAAATAAGCAGTAGCATCGATAAAAATGATATTGCTCATTGGGCAAGGTATTATTAATAGAGGAATAATAATGTCTGATAAACAACCTTTAAATTACGAAGTTATTGATAATAAAGAAGCCAAAAAGTTTGAGATTCACGTTGACGGCCACGTGGCTTTTGAAGATTATGACTTCTTTGAAACCTCTCAAGGTGAACCGGGTATTGCTTATCTGCATACCGAAGTACCTAAAGAGTTAGGCGGCCGTGGTATCGCTGGTTATTTAGCCAAGTATCTACTAGATTACGCTGCTGAAAATAATCTACGCGTGAAACCTATTTGCCCCTTTATCAAATCATATATCGATAAACATCCTGAGTACCAAGATAACTCAGTATTCCATAACGCTAAAGCATAAGCGTTAGATTTAATCGTAAAAATGAGCAACTTAGGTTGCTCATTTTTTTATGACTTTATTCTTATCATTTTCTAACCCTAATCGGCTCACGATTAGAATCCAACCTTAAGAAATACACAGACATAAAAAACACCCCAACTAACTATGAGTTAGAAAGGGTGCTTTTATAGAAGACTAAACAAATCTTAGTAAGTTAAAAGTTATCTCACTATAAAGCTGATTATAAAAATAAGCATTAAGTTAGGGCGTGTCCTCAATTCGTACGATTACATTTAAATGGGCTAAAAATAGCTAAATCTTGTCATACTGCCTCAAATCACGAGTAAATATCTCGATATTTACGGCATTATCTTCCTTGTCTGACTGCGATTTATCTTATTTTTATCACCATTTTCAAAATGAGGACACGCCCTAGAATGTCAGTCTTCCTTCCATTACGGAATCTCGGATTACTAATTATAGCAAGTCTTTTGGATCAGCATTTTTAACCGCATTGTAGCTGTCTACTAATGGCGCATATTCAGTGCTGATATCATAGAAAAGGTTTAGGTAACCTTCCATATCTTCACGCCAGTCACGACGTAGCTCATTCGCCATAGCGAACCAAGTTAACAACTGAGCACCTTCTTGTTGCATACGTAACCATGCAGCGTTACGGCTCATATCATTGAATGTACCTGAAGCATCGGTGATGACGAATACTTCATAGCCTTCTGCTAATGCAGACAATACTGGGAATGCAACACAAACTTCCGTTACGATACCAGCGATGATGATTTGTTTACGGCCAGTTTTCTTAATCGCTTTAACAAAGTCTTCATTATCCCAAGCGTTGATTTCACCTGGACGAGCAATGTAAGGCGCGTCTTTGAACATCTCTTTTAGCTCTGGCATCATTGGACCATTTGGACCTTGCTCAAAGCTAGTAGTCATAACTGCTGGTAAATCGAAATATTTAGCGATTTTACCCATAGCTAATACGTTGCTTTTGAACTCATCAGCTGGCATGTCGCGGCATAGAGTTTGTAGACCTGTTTGATGGTCAACAAATAGTACAACAGCATCATCTACAGACAGACGCTTATATAGATTGTCATCCGTTTTTAGTTTTGTTTTTTTAGGCTTAAACATATCTAGGTCCTTTTTAATTGGTTTATTTATAGTAGTAAGAATAAATTTGAATCTTGATATATCTATATATAACGTATTACTAAGTAAATTTTAATAAGATTGCTTTAACTAAGCTAAATGCAATATTATTAGAACTAAGTAATCTCGATACCCTTAGAGAATACCATTCCTAATCAATATAACTTTATTGACTTAGTATTGTTTGGTACGTGGTTTGTAAACAATGTAGAGAAAGTTAAGCAATTACCTGCTGTTCTATGTATACCTTTTCAATCCTTAAAATTTAGGTATAAAAAAGCCCCTATCCCCTGGGTGGATAGAGGCTTGACGTGCTGCAAATTGAGCTCTTTATTTAGGGTGCATTTGCTGAGATTTTCGGTAATCCTCATCGCGTGTTGCAAACGCTAAATATAGAACAGGTAGGATGAACGGAGCGATAGACCAAAATCCAATCCAGATATAAAGGATTGTACCTAAGAAGGCACCAGTGACGAAGCTCATAACAAGCGCTAAGCTGTGTTGTAAGTCATTCATATTGCATTCATTACGGTTAAAAACATAATCAGATAAATCCATACCTAACTTAGTCGTATTACCCGTCATCAATAGCGTTGGGCTCATTTTACCCATGACTGTCTTGCCCGCTGTGTTACGAATAGCAAAGGCCATTAAGCCTAAAAATCCGGTAAATGCCAGCTCAACCGCACCAGCATCGCTGAATGGACCAAAGTACAATGCTGAAACCATAAATGCAGTTAAAAAAGCAACTTCAGTAAATAATAAGCGGCTTAAAATAGGCGACTTCGAATCACTGCGATCAATAAATCGCTTGGTCAGCATAACCGTGATAATAAACACAGGAAGAACAGAGAGGTCAATCCAAAGACTATTATCGTTCTTCACGATGGCACTACCGGCGGTTACTAAGTTTCCTGTCACATGGTTAGTGAAGAAACCTAATAGGCCAACGAAACCAATGGTATCAATTGCACCACCGACTAAGGTCAGTAGAATCGGGCCATGAAATCGTTGCCAAAATCCTAACTGAGAGTGAGGATCAGGCTTTGTGACCTTATGGGTCTCATCTTTATTGTCATTAATATTCGGATTACTCATTATTATACTCCAAAAAGTTATTATCCATAAGTTACTCCTAATGAGACAAATCTGAGCTATATTGATTATCGTCTTATCAGTATTCAAAAAGTGGACTATGGTGATTTACATTTTATAAATGCTAATTTTAGGAATTAAACTGTAAATATAAACTTATCACTATATATAAAAAATAAACTTGCTACAGTCTCAGAAAGGTGGCATGTACAGTGCGTACAAAGGTCACAAATCTAATTTGTATCAAGTTTATTATGATGACTTAATTATGGAGGATACATACACATTTTTGAGTTGCGTTTAAGTTAAAAGCTTAATGGTTTTGCATCCACTGATGAGTCTGAGCCCTCAATTAGTGCGGTTTTAGGTAGCTAAACAAACAATAAAGGGCGTATCGAACCTCGTTCAATACGCCCTTTATGAATGACTTTACTAAAATTTAGAGTAAAGCGATTTCGCTAACTATTAGATACGGTTGTTATGACGCGCTGTTGTAGCTGGCTCTCTTGATGCATCAATTGAGAAAGGACCGGCACCGTGAGAAACAATCATTAAGAAACCACCAGCGATTGCGAGGTTTTTCAAGAAATGGTTTTGCTGTTCTGGATCGCTGAATGGGTGGAAGATAAAGGCAGAGGCTAAGCTAAATATAGCCAAGAACAATGCCACGATACGTGTTTGAAAACCAACCACGATAGCGATACCACCAATCACTTCTAACAAAATAACTAAAGGTAGGATGAAGCCTGGCACACCCATCATTTCCATGTAACCTTGGGTAGCAGCATAGCCTGTGATTTTGCCGATACCTGAGTAGATAAAGAGACCAGCAATTAGAATACGGCCAAGTGGGGCACTGATGTTTGAGATTGCGTTCATGATTAATTCCTTAAAAAGAGTCGTTGTTTTAATGTTCTTTGCTAATGGTGAGTATCTTAATTGTTGACTAAAACGATGTAAACACCAATAATCGCAAATTATAGTTCTTAATATCAGAACAATCCGAAGTTTTGCTGTGCTAGTCAATAAAACCAACTATTAATCTATACAGCGACAGCACTTGAGACTTTGCAGTTTATCTTATTATGTCTGTTACAAAGTAGTAAGAGAGTAAAGAAAATAATCAATGAAAACAGGATGCTCTCAGGAATGGTCTTAAGTGCCAACAATAAACGCCAATAAAGAGTTAAATGAACCTGTTTATAAATTAAGGGATTTTATAACCTACAATTTAGACGATTATCTGATAAGAAGGGATGGGAATGGGACAATTAGAAGATATGGCACTGTTTATCCGTATTGTTGATGCGGGTAGTATCACCAGTGCTGCCGAACAATTAAATATCGCTAAATCTGCAGTGAGTCGACGTCTTAAGGATTTAGAGCACCGTTTAAACAGTCAATTGATTAGCCGTACGACGCGCAACTCAACGCTGACCGAAGCAGGCCGTCAGTATTATCAGCAGTCACGGCGTATATTAAGCGAAGTAGATATTTTGAATGAAGAGGTTAGCGGAGAGCAGACTCACATTGAAGGCACGCTCAAGATGACTGCCCCGTTAAGCTTTGGGTTGATGCATTTAAGCGATATTATTCATGAGTATTCGCAGCTGCACCCAAATTTAAATTTTAAGCTGGATTTTTCAGACAAACAAGTTGACCTAATCGAGCAAGGCTATGAGATGGCTGTGCGTATTGGCGAGCTAAAAGACTCTAGTTATCAGGCCAGACGCCTAACGCCGATACGCTTTGTTCTGTGTGGTAGCCCTAAGTATCTCGCAAAGAAGGGTACGCCCAAGACTATTAATGATTTAAAAGAGCATTTGTTTTTGCAATACGGACTAGGGCGTGCCAGTGAATTGGTACTGACAGATGATGCCGGCGAGTCACATCGTATTGTCACTCAGTCCAAAATCAAAGCAAATAACGGTGATTTTTTATTAGACATGACTCGAAAAGGGCATGGGATTGCGTATATGCCGACCTTTATTGCCTATAAATGTCTATTAAGTGGCGAGTTGGTCTCAATAATGCCTGAGTATCGATTACCACAGATTAATGCCTATGCTGTCTATCCTAAGAGCCGGTTTTTATCGCAGCGTTGCCGATTCTTGATAGACTTTATTATTGAGCAAATTGGCGATGACCCTTATTGGGATCAACATCTGGTAACAGAGGGTATGATTAATCAGTTTTAGTATCGACTATTTATAGCACCCATTGTGTATAGTGCCCATCCGTCGTTGTATATGGTGGTATTAAAAATATAGACGATGTAAAAAGCCCGCTATCTTAAGATAGCGGGCTTTTTTAATAGAGGTGTCCCGTCCTAAAATAAGTTTACGAAAAGGAAGCTTATAAATGGACAAAGCAGAAAGATCAAGGATTAAACGAACACAGAAAGATTACACACTAGGCTTTAAATTAGCTATTGTAGAGCAAGTAGAAAAAGGCGACATGACCTACAAACAAGCCCAAAAGCACTATGGCATACAAGGACGTAGTACCGTCCTAACTTGGCTTAGGAAACATGGTACATTAGACTGGAATACACCGCCAAAGAGCCTAAGAATGCCACACAAAGAAACCCCAGCCCAAATCATAAAAAGACTTGAGCGACAACTGGCTGATGAAAAAA
>NZ_JBXYJF010000033.1:0-35209 GCF_057396245.1 Psychrobacter sp. CX16 | reverse complement strand
TTTTTTCATCAGCCAGTTGTCGCTCAAGTCTTTTTATGATTTGGGCTGGGGTTTCTTTGTGTGGCATTCTTAGGCTCTTTGGCGGTGTATTCCAGTCTAATGTACCATGTTTCCTAAGCCAAGTTAGGACGGTACTACGTCCTTGTATGCCATAGTGCTTTTGGGCTTGTTTGTAGGTCATGTCGCCTTTTTCTACTTGCTCTACAATAGCTAATTTAAAGCCGAGTGTGTAATCTTTCTGTGTTCGTTTAACCCTTGATCTTTCTGCTTTGTCCATTTATAAGCTTCCTTTTCGTAAACTTATTTTAGGACGGGACATTGACAACAAAAAAGGCACTTAGAACTCTAAGTGCTTTTTTTATATTGCTTATTTTATATTACTTATACTGTGTGCTGCTTTTAGAAAAAGTACTGCAAGCCAGCGCCAATGGCTAGCACCTCTGTATCACCGTTGGCAGTTATAAACCGCTCATTACCATTGGCATCTTGAGTGATATCTACCACGCCTGTCACATCATCAGCGCTGTTGTAACCGGCATAAGCGTGAGCAACGATATTTTTGCGGATATTGTAAGTACCACCGACTACAACCTGCTCAGAGTCGGCATTATCCACACCATCTAAGTTTGAGCTGTTGTTGTATTGTACATAGACGGTCGCCGGTCGCGAGAAGCGATTGACATCCATATTAGCGCTTAGCACATAGCCCTTCTCTTTTTTCGAGTGGTTATCATAATCTGCTTGCTGATATAAAGCGCCCAAAGTCACTGGCAACTTTGTCATCTTACTCAAGTCATAAGTAACCGTGCCGCGTACCAAGTCGCCTGCAAGCTCAATATCTTTATCATAACCGATACTGGCCTTTAATCCTTTACCTTGATCAAAGGTAATCGCACCCCCGTAACCCTCATTACCGCCTTCGTCATCGAAGGTCTCATTGGCTACATACATAGCCACAAATTTAAGCGGTAGATTGTCATACTCAGGCGACATCCACGTCACTGAGTTTGACACACGAGGCGGTGCATCTATCATATTCAGCGCTTCAACCCGGCGACTATCACTCGGTAATGCAGTAGTACCTAGATTATCCCAATAACCTTGGGTTACACTTACATTATTAATCTGATCCACTGGCGAGAAATAACGGCCCACCAAGACATCACCATAGTTTTTATTACTTAAACCCAGATAGGTGGTGCGATGCTCTAGTGTATCACTGTCACCATCCACATCGACTTGATACTCAAGCTTATACACCACATCGGTTGTCGCAGTCATTGGTTCAGAGCCCTCTAAGCCAATAACCGATTTATGTGAGCTGATTTCAAAGTTATCTTGGTCGACATCACCGCGTACATTACCTAATTGACGGTCATTATTACTGTCAAATTCATTGTCGCTATAATCCGCAATCATAAAAATTCGGCCATATAAATTGGGCTCAGCATGGGTAAGTGAAGCGCATAAACATGTAAGAGCGGAAACGAGAACCTGCTTTTTCATAAGACAACTCATTAATATAAATATAAAAGGCAACAAAAATTCATCATAACATGTAAATATAGAAGCTTTATAACCAAAGCGCCTTTAATAAATCACAAAAAAGTCTGCTATTGAGTATAATTATGCCATTTTATTGTCTAGTCGTTCGCAGACTGTATCTGTTTAAATCTGTTGTTGAGAATCATCCATGAACTATCCTAATGCTTTGCACTATCTCAGTTATGCTCCGCTATTATTGGCAATGACAGGCTGCGCCACCACGCCAAACACCCCATCTGAAGGCGCTATTAACACGCCCGCCTCTACCTCATCCACCACAATAAAAGCCGCACCGAGTAAGCCGAAAGCGTTTAGTGCTA
Source organism: Psychrobacter sp. CX16 (assembly GCF_057396245.1). Taxonomy (NCBI): domain Bacteria; kingdom Pseudomonadati; phylum Pseudomonadota; class Gammaproteobacteria; order Moraxellales; family Moraxellaceae; genus Psychrobacter; species Psychrobacter sp. CX16. Next base: position 33,344 of record NZ_JBXYJF010000033.1, on the reverse strand, counting down.
CAGAAATTAAAGACATCAGTGCTGCATTTCAGGCTGGCAGCTGCGATTTAACCAAGCTTACCGCACAAGGCCAGAAATATGGGTTAGACAATACGTGGGTCAATCTATATGAGCGCACTCCTAAGCCGTTATCGTCATTGGACCAAACAAACCGCTGCTTTTTGGCACAAAGTAATGAGTTATTCGCCTATGGAGATGACTTCTATGGCGAATCTTCTGATAGCTTAAACAAAAGCTGGTTTAAAAACGCAGCTAGCATCCCTGACGATGCTCATATCGTCAGCATGCGCTATGTGACGCCGAAAGTCTTGGTACCCAATTGTGACTCTGATTTAGGGCGTCCGGTTATCATCGATTATGAAAAAGATGAGCAAGGTCGTATCAGCCGCACTATCTTAATCAATGAAGACTTCGATCCAAGCTGCGTAAAATAAGTAGATAGGCTGCATGCTCTGTATAGACGGATTAATAACATTGAGGCAGCCAATACGGTTGCCTTTTTTATGGCACCTATATGCCATCTATATATCAGCTATTTATGATATTTAAGGTTTACATTATCGTACTACTGTACTAGAATACTGAAACATATCGACGAGAGATACCTATCGTCCATTAAATTTAACAGACAGTGATTTATTATGACAACCCATAATTTAGCGTATCAAAGCCTACTGACCCATTTATCTCAGCTTACACAAGATGAGGAGATTGATGCTGTATTGTCTGCGCTACTGACGGACAAAGAGCAACAAGACATTGCTAATCGTATTCGTATCTTTGATTTATTAGAGCAAGGCATCACCCAGCGCGCTATCTCACAGCAATTAGGGGTTGGTATTGCTACCGTTTCAAGAGGCGCTAAAGCCTTACAGCAGCAAGATAATAATGCCATTTATAAGTTATTGGCCACGCACCGTCAGAGCAAACCCGATGCAAAAGGCACCTAATAACAATTAATAGGTTAACCCTTAAATTTAAATACTTTAGCCACTATTTTGGACATTCTTTATGAGTACAGCGACTTCTAATCAGCCTCATCCTAATCCTATTAATATTCCAAGTAAACCCATACGCATCAAGCTTACCCAAGATATTGACTTCTTTGAGCTGTTTAAGCGTATTGAAGCCGAGTTTGATACCTGTTATTTGCTTGAGTCATTGGGCGCAGAAGGTCATATGGCACGTCATCATGCGATTGGCTTCTCGCCAATAATGACGGTAGCCGCTCCTGATCGTAACACCCTACGTATTACTGATAATAAAAACGGTGAGGTAACTGACTATACAACCGATAATCCGTATCAACTACTACGCACCATTACCCCTCAGCATGTTATTGCCCGTGAGCAGACTGGCGGACTCGTTGGTTATCTTGGTTATGACAGCGTTAACTTTTTAGAGCCAAGCTTGAATGCCAAAGCCAGTGAGCATTTTGAAGCTTTTAAGTTTGGTGTCTATTTAGATGGGCTGACGCTCGATAAGATGACCGGTGAAATCTTCTATTTCTATTATCCAACTGAGCAACAAGACAACCGTGTTGAGAAGGTTCAGGCGCTATTACAACAAGAGGTGCCAGCCTACACTGACCCGGATATTGAGTTCTTAGGCGATGGTATGAGCCGCGAGCAGCATGCCAAAGCGGTTATGCAGGTTAAAGAAGACATTATCTCAGGGCGTATCTTCCAGTGCGAGGTGGGGTTTAAGTCTAACTATAAAATCAGCGGCGACCATATTCCTATCTATGAAAAGCTGCGTCAGGTGAATCCGTCACCGCACATGTACTTTATGAAATTTGGCGAGCAGCGCATTATCGGTGCCTCACCTGAGTTATTATTCCGCTTACGTCAAGGTGAGATGGAAACCTATCCGCTGGCAGGTACCGCTAAGCGTGGTAAAGATGAGGTGGAAGACCGTCAACTTGCTCGTGCCCTATTAAACGATGCCAAAGAGATTGCCGAGCACAACATGCTGGTTGATTTACACCGCAATGACATTGGCCGAGTGGCACGTTTTGGTACCGTAAAAGTCCGCAACTTGATGGATATCAAACGCTATTCACACGTACAACACATCTCCTCTGAGATTGTGGGTATTTTGCATCCAGACGAGGATATGTTTACGGCATTAGCTAGCAACTTTCCTGCTGGCACGTTATCAGGTGCGCCAAAGATTGAAGCGATTAAAATTATTAACGAATTAGAACCCGATGGCCGCGGTGCTTACGGCGGTGCGCTTGGTTCATTTAATTTCAATGGTGACTGTATTTTTGCAATTCCTATTCGCAGTCTATTTATCAATGGCGAAACGGCATATGCGCAAACTTGCGGGGGTAACGTCTATGACTCAAACCCTGAAGATGAGTATTTGGAGATTCAGCGCAAATTATCTGCGATGAAAGTGGTACTAGATAGTTTTATCAATAAAGAGGGTTCAAATAGCTAACCTGACTCTCAATCAACCCAAATCTTAGTGTTAAAAAAAGACACAGCTAAATCTTCAAGGACTACCCATGAATGTACTTATCATAGACAACTACGACTCATTTACCTTTAATTTATATCAATATGTGGGCGAAATATTACAGACAGAATTGGCACAAAACAGTGCGGCTCAAGTAACGGTCAAGCGTAACAATGAGGTCAGCTTAGAGGATATAAAAAATGCCAATTACGATCGCATTATTATCTCCCCTGGCCCAGGCTCTCCAGATGACCCAGCCTATTTTGGTGTTTGCGCTGAAGTAATTCGTGAGCTTGGCCCAACCATACCACTATTAGGCGTGTGCTTAGGTATGCAAGGCATTGCCCATGTGTTCGGTGGAGATGTGATACGTGCTGGCGTGCCCATGCATGGTAAAACCTCCCCTATTCGTCATAATCAACAAGGTGTTTATAATGGTTTGCCACAAGACATCGACATCATGCGTTATCACTCATTGATGGTCAAAGCCGATACTTTACCTCAGTGCCTAGAGGTTACCTCTGTTGTCTCTAATGAGGCTTATGCCAATCAAAGCTTAATAGAGTGCGTGAAGAACGGTGAGCAAATCATGGGGCTGCGTCATAAAGAGTATCCGATTCAAGGCGTACAGTGCCACCCAGAGTCCTTTGCTACTGAAGGTGCTAAAAGATTGCTGGCAAACTTTTTACTGCAAAAGTAATGACAAGCAGAAAACGTATATCTCATACAGAAAAATAACGCTTTAATGCCTGATAATTTTCTGGATTGACTAACAATCATTTAGACAGGGGTTGAGGCATAATAAAAAAGGGTTAGTGCCTAAAGGCACTAACCCTTTTTTATTTAAAAACAATTCAATGATTTAAAACGATCAACAAAAAAAACCATAAAAACATGAATGAATTATTTATAAGTATGAATCGTGTGAACAGAAGTGTATTCAGCTAACCCTTCTTCACCAAATTCAACACCGAAACCTGACTGCTTAACACCCCCAAAAGGCGCTATCGGTAATACCGCAGCGTGGTTGTTAATCCAAACCGTACCACATTCCATTTTTTCAGCGACTTCATTGGCTTTAACCAGATCTTTTGACCAAACAGAACCGCCAAGGCCAATCTCAAGGCCATTTGCACCCTCAAGAGCTTCTTCAATGGTGCTAAATTTAATAATGGGTAATATCGGACCGAACTGTTCAGTATCCACCAGTTTAGTACCGTCTTTAATATTGCTAACCAGTGTTGGTGGATAGAAGAAACCTTCTTCATTAACGATTTCACCACCACAAAGGAAAGTTGCCCCTTGTTTTTTGGCATCTTCCGCGAGATCTTTAACAATATTAAATTGCTTTTCGTTTTGAAGGGGGCCTAAGTCGGTATCATCATCTAAACCGTTACCATTTTTCATACTAGTTGCGATCTTAGTAAGCGCTTCACATAACTCATCATGTACAGATTCGTGCACGTATAAACGTTTTAGTGCAGCACAAGTTTGTCCGTTGTTGATAAATGAAGAACCGAAAATCTTAGGAGCGATTTCTTCAACATCCACATCGTCCAACACGATACCAGCATCATTACCACCAAGCTCGAGCGTTAATCGTTTTAAGTTACCTGAGGCACTTTTCATGATAGCTTTACCCGTAGGAGTGGAGCCCGTAAATACAATTTTACGTATATCTTCATGGCCTGTTATTAATGAACCAAGCTCACCTGCACCCGAAACAATATTTAGCACACCAGGAGGAAGAATTTTTTGAGCAATTTCTCCAAAGCGCAGCATAGTTAAAGGCGTCATTTCTGAGGGTTTCATTACTACAGTATTACCTGCTAGCATAGCCGGAATGATGTGCCATATGCTAATCATTAAAGGGAAGTTCCATGGTGTGATAGAGCCGACAACACCTAACGGTTTATGGTGTACCTCTACTCTATAAGTATCATTGTCCTCAATAATTTCAGGCTGTAATTCAAAATCTGCTGTCGTACGGATCCAGTTTAGAGTCATATCAAACTCAAATCCTGCACCTAAATCACCAAACCCTTTTAATGGTTTACCCTGTTCCTTGGTTAGTAGAGTTTTCAACTCATCGGCATTCTCTTCAACCGCATCAGCAAGCTTTAATAACATCTCACGACGCTCTGAAGGTTCCAGCGCCGACCAACTAGGAAAAGCTTCTTTTGCAGCAGCAACAGCGTCATTTAACTCTTTTTCAGTCGCTAATGGAGCTCGCGCAACGACAGATTTATCAGCTGGGTTTATTACATCAAAATAGTCAGTGGTATCGACTAAATTTCCATTAATAACTAATTTATACTCTTTCATATAGAAAATCCTTATTTTTATTAATTAGTTCTATTTTTTAAATGTTATTAATAAATATATCTTAACGTTATACCGAAAAATGTAATATCCGGTACACAATAGTATAAGCTCTAGGAGTCAAGCACGTATATTAAAGATTTGCAAGTTGACGTTAAAATGTTTTAATAAATATTACTCACCCTTAGCTTGGTTTACTTCAAGAGAGGGTGTTTCATCAAAATAATTCCAAGGCTTTAACAGTATATTTACCCACTCTGTAGGCATAATTGGCCATTCTTCTGCACGAGCAATATGGGTTGTCCCCGTTGTTAACCACACGACTAAGTCCTCATTATGAACATCTTCATTATCTGCAGTGTATTGACCCAGACCTGTATCGCTGTCAGATCGATTGGGATATTTTCCTTCAGGATAAAGTTCAGTGTCATCGTATTGCGTGACCCAAATTTGCTTATCCATAAAGCTTAAGCGTTTAAATAACCACTCATCTTCTGCAAAATTAGCCCCTTTAGCGACAGGATGCGTACCACCGGCAAAGGGAATTAACTGATAAGACACTGGATTACCCATTCTATTTTCATTTTGTGAGTTACTAATAAGGCGAATGGTTGAAGGATCAAAGTTCTCTTTTGCCCCAAGCTCTGTTAGCACTGTTCTCTCATTGGTTTCCATAGCGCTAGTTCGAGGGCCGCCACGAGTATTTTGTTTTACGACAGGATCTATACGAGTGATATAATTAGTTTCTCCATCCACGTCCATATCAAGTCGGAAGTTGTAGATGTGCTGGTGAGTAGGGCCTACGATATTATGATCAATCAAAGTTCCATAGCGAGTATCTTCTTCAGCAGTAGGGTCATGCATCGTTTTAGCAAGCACCCCTTTGACCGCTTCAATACCAGTAGCACCAGCATCAATACCAATTGTTCCGTTTGGCTGGAATACCCAATCAAATATATAGTCGTAGTTGCCAATCGTACTGATCCAGCGAACGACTAGCTCGCGGCGCTCGATGCTGACATTTTTTTGGAACATTTCTTGGTGTTTGTACTCAGGCCCAGCATACCTTTCAAATATGGCAATGGCATTAGGAATGGTATACGTTTTACCCTCATAATCTGGTATCACCGCATCGAGCATCACCGCATTATTTGGCGCATCTACGTTTTTCTCAAGCGGTGAGGTTAACGTTCCCATCCCATATTCACCAGAGTCAAGATACGCTTTGAAGTACCAGCCCATATCAGGATCACCATATGGCACTACCATACCGGCTAAATTACCTTGATACAAAATCTTACGGTCTTCGCCTTTATCATTATAAGTGACGGTATTAATTTGAACACCGGTACGACTGTCAAATCCGATATGAAATTTCCAATTATTCCACTCGACTGTGCGTCCGGTAATCGTATAATTTTTTCCTTCAGGCTCAATGATTTTTAGCGGCTTAGTAGTAGATTGGGCTAGTCCACGACCATCGATGGCTCTAGAAGTCATCGGTACTGGAATAATACTGCCCTCCTCTATTTTAATGATTTCTTTTTTATCTAAATCAATAACGGCTACTAGATTTTCGATAGGATGTGCCCAGTAGTTGCCATCGCCGGTATCTAAGTAGGAGACAATTTTAAGGACTCGAAGCTGTTTATCCAGATTATCTTGATTACCAAAATACCCTACCGTCAAAGGAGTACCAACTACCTTCGTAACATCATGAATGCCGCGTTTAGCCAACGCCTCCTTGTAGTCCTGACTGCTTTGAATCGCTTCTTGAACTGCCATAAAGTCGTCTACTAACACCATGCCAAAGATATTATTATGTACTTTCCAACTTGTCAACTGATTGCGTGTTAAGTCAGCCTCACCCTCAAAGACAGTGTTGCCTTTTAAAATAGTGAAAGTTGCAATACGATCCTCTGTCATCGGCTTTTGTTCAAGTACGCTATCCCAAACGGCCTCTTTTTTAGGGGGTTTCAGTCTGATGTCAGCAAAGCGTAGATTCGTCTCTTCTGGCTTGGCCTGCTTAATAATATTTACCGTTCGTTGAATCTCATCACCTGTTAACGCATTTAAGGGGTGAGGAATTTGTTCAACTTTGAACGTTTGATCTAAGTTGGATTGCAAAATCTCATTAGCCAACGTGTCCAATACTAAGGCTTGACCATGATCGACCACTAAAGGTGCACTTAGGGTTAAAGATTGTCCATTTACCATGGCGGTCTTGCTATTGGGTTTGATCTGAACCCGAGTTGAATTTTTGGTAATAGTGTAGACATCCGCATAGCTATCATAGTCTACTTCAGCACCTGCCGCAGACATTGCCTTTTCTAGTGGCACCATATTGGCAGATTGACCATGCGCCATGACTTGCGAGCTTAAAGCGAGCAGCAGCCCTGCTATTAAGGGTTTTATTGATAATTTTGAGAGGGTCTTATCTGTATTATTTGCAACTTTAGTAGATGTATTAGAATTGGTAATGAGACGGTGTGCTTTGCGGTAAATCATTGAAATATCCTTATTATTTATAGAAGGAAACTATAGTTAGCAGCATTAGTGAGCGGCGTTAGCGTTATCTGCTTAACGCAAAATTGTTATTACAAACAAAATATTGCAAAAATAATGCCAGTGTCTATTAAAGTCTATAAACGTTGATACCCTTATGAATTTTCACGTTATATATTTAACTTGAGTCAACACTAATCAAACTAACTATGTATCCAGTTTATTAAGACGAAATCCATTTCGTCTGTTTGTCATCATATTATCAAATACCGTTTAAGGGCATCAGTTGATAATCCAACTTTACTATTTAGTACAATCTGTCAAATAACTCGTTTTATGAATGAAATCTTCACTAAACCTTAATACGCTGTAAAAACGCTCTGGTTCGAGGATGTTTAGAGTGCTCAAACAGTTGCTCAGGTGGACCGACTTCAACGACATAGCCATCTTCCATTAACATCACCACATCAGCGACATTACGAGCAAAGTTAATTTCATGGGTCACAACAACCATCGTCCAACCTTCAGCTGCGAGCTGTTGCATGGTTTTTAATACCTCATTGACCAGCTCTGGATCTAGTGCAGAAGTGGGTTCATCAAACAATAATAAATCAGGCTCTATTGCAAGGGCTCGTGCAATCCCCACTCGCTGTTGTTGACCACCTGATAATTGAAAGGGATATAAATCTACTTTGTCTGAAAGACCTACCTTATCAAGGAGTTTTAACGCCTTTTGCCGAGTTTCTTGTTTGTCTTTACCTTGAGCGACCACCGGCCCTAACATAAGGTTTTCTAACGCTGTTTTATGAGGGAATAGATTATACGATTGAAACACCATGCCAGATTTTTTTTGAAGTTTGCGCATTAGCTGTTTAGAGGGATTAGCCTCAAAATCAACTTTCAAGCTGTCGTCTGTAAATTCAATAACGCCCTTCTCTGGTACTTCAAGCGCATTGAGACATCTTAAAAAGGTGGTTTTACCAGAGCCAGAAGGCCCGAGTATGACCACCACACTGCCCTTTTCGATATTTAAGTCAATGCCTTTTAATACTTCATTATCCTCAAAGGCTTTTTGGATATTGGTTATTTTTATCATTGTCTTATCCTGATAAACACTATTTCGCATCAATGCTGCTTACTTGGCCACATAGCGGTCCAAACGGGTTTCTATTCGGCCTTGCGCGGTGCTTAATAGCAGACAAATAACCCAATAAATTAGCGCAGCCTCGGTATACACCAGCATAAACTCGTAGTTACGCGCCGTAATAATCTGCGCTTGCTTAAACATCTCTGTCACTAAAATAAGCGAGGCCAATGACGTGTCTTTGACCAAACTGATAAAGGTGTTAGACAGCGGCGGCACAGATACTCTCAACGCTTGCGGCAAGATAACATGACGAAAGGTCTGCAAGTAGGTAAGCCCAACTGTCGAGCCAGCTTCCCATTGGCCTTTAGGTATCGATAATATAGACGCACGCACTGTTTCAGAGGCATAAGCACCGATATTTAGTGAGAAAGCAATGATTGCTGCAGGGAATGGCTCGAGCTTCACTCCAATACTGGGCAGACCGTAGAAAATGATAAACAGCTGTACCAACATTGGCGTACCGCGAATCGCAGACACATACACCCGTGCGAAGCGATACGCAATCTTATGCCATAATGCATTGCGTGGCACAATGCGAATCAGTGCTACTACTAGTGCAATACACATACCAATAATAAACGATGCAATCGCCAGTGGTATTGAATAGTAAATAGCCCCTTTAAGCATCGGCCAAAAGGACTGCACCACAATCTCAGCCCGCGCAGGCGACATAAAGGGCAGCATGGCGAGCAGATTTTTTAAAGCGGCTAGCAGTGATGACATCATTTTTTGCTAACGTCCGCACCGAAGTATTTTTCGCTTAAGCGGGTCAATGTACCATCTTCGTGAAGTTCGGTCATGGCCTCATTCACTTTGTCTAATACTGCGTCATTGCCTTTTAACATCACAATACCTGAGCCATTTTTCTCTTCGGCTGGTGCAACCAGTTTTATTTCAAGATCACTGTTTGGGAATTTATTTAAGTAATCAAGAATCGCCAATTGGTCATTTAACGTAACATCAGCACGGCCCTGTTTAACCAGTTCAATCGCTTGAGCCATACCATCAACAGGTACGACTTCTGCTTCATATTTCTGAGCCAACTCACCGTAGTTACTGCTTAGTGATTGGGCTGATTTTAATCCTTTCAATGATTCCCAAGAGTTAAAACGGCTGTCTGACTTAGGTGCTAATACTGCAGCACCAGACCAGTTATAAGGCTCAGAGATATCATACTTCGCTCGGCGCTCAGGTGTGGTCAATGCCACTTGGTTGGCCACCATATCAAAGCGCTTGGCATCTAGGCCGGCAAGCATCGCATCCCACTGGGTTTCTTTAAAATCGACCGTTACCCCAAGCTTATCCGCTACAGCGCGAGTAACCTCAACGTCATAGCCGGTTAGATTGTTTTGCTCATCATGGAAAGTATAAGGAGGATATGTGCCTTCAGTGCCCACATTAATGGTGCCACCATTGGTGATACGCTCAAGTAAATCTGAGCTGCTGTTCGATGTAGCGTCTGCTGTCGTTTCGGTATCCGTAGATGGGCTTTGATTGCAAGCAGCAAGCAATACGGCGCCTGCAGCAATTGTGGTTATATTTCTAAATGCTGAAAATTTCATAAACTGTCCTTCAATATTAGACAAATAAAAGATAAGCTGCCCAAATCCTTACCGGTAACTGACAGCCAATTTGACATATTGTAACAAATTACGAGCGACTCACGACAGCAACATTACCATACACCTACTAACCTAAGATAAGGACGAACCTTAAATAATTAAAGCATTATCGTTACTGCCAACAATTAGTTATAATAATCATCAATATTTGTATATATAAATACAGAATAATAGTTAAGGATGCAGCGAAAATGATTAGTTTATTTGATATGTTCAAAATCGGTATTGGTCCATCAAGCTCACATACCATGGGGCCTATGGTCGCCGCTGGTAGGTTCCTTGATGAGGTCGCTAAGCACTATTCCTTAGAAGAGATTAGCCGCATTCAAGTGGACTTATTTGGCTCGTTAGCATCTACTGGTAAAGGGCACGCAACCGATACCGCCTGTATCCTTGGTTTACTTGGCTTTAAAGCGGACAATATTGATACCACCAAAGTCGCCGACTATCTAGCGCCGGTCTTTAACGAAAAGACTTTAGATTTGGCGCATAGCTACCCGCTACGCTTTGACTACGATACCGATATTGTGTGGCACCCGCAGACAAATTTGCCACATCACCCAAATGGTTTGAGCTTTACGGCTTTTACTCAAGATGGTGAACAAATAAGCCGTATCTATTACTCTATTGGTGGCGGTTTTGTTGCTACTGAAGATGAATATAAGACCAGCAGTCAACAAGCAACAAAAGACATCTTAGATGATACCTTAGGTATCAAGCTTGAATCAGACACCTCTGCTGACAGTGTCGCCATTACTAGCGATAGCCGTGTACCCTATCCATTTAAAACGGGTCAGCAATTATTAAATCAGTGTGAAGCCCATAATCTAAGTATCAGCGAAGTAATGATGGCAAACGAATTAGCAATTCGCGACGAAACTGCTATCAATGGGCATTTAGATGCAGTCTGGAATGTGATGCAAGAGTGCGTGCGCAACGGCTGTAACGGCGAAGGTATTCTGCCAGGTGGTCTAAAGGTAAGACGCCGTGCTAAAAAACTGCATCAAGAGTTGTTACAAGAACAAAAAGATATTCGTAATGATTCAGATAAATTAATGGCGATGGACTGGGTCGATTTATATGCGCTAGCTGTCAATGAAGAGAATGCCAATGGCGGCCGTGTGGTCACTGCACCGACCAATGGCGCGGCTGGTATTATTCCTGCAGTGATGCATTATTATCGCGACTTTATTCCTGGTTACAGTCAACAAGGCTCTCGGAAATTCTTACTGGCTGCAGCAGCGATTGGCACTATTATCAAAGAAAATGCTTCTATCTCTGGCGCAGAAGTCGGCTGTCAGGGTGAAGTTGGCTCTGCATGTGCTATGGCGGCATCAGGTCTTGCAGAAGTACTGGGGCTAACGCCTGAGCAGTCTACTAATGCGGCAGAAATTGGCATTGAGCATAATTTAGGCTTAACCTGTGACCCTATCGGCGGGCTGGTTCAAGTACCTTGCATTGAGCGTAATGCAATGGCTGCAGTGAAAGCTATTAACGCAGCACGACTTGCCGCGCGTGGTGATGGCGAGCATCATGTCTCATTAGATAAGGCAATCGCTACGATGAAAGCCACTGGTGAGGACATGATGGATAAATATAAAGAGACTGCTATGGGCGGGCTAGCTGTGCATGCTTATAACCCTCAAGATGGCAGCATTGATGACTCACGTATTGAGATGGTTGAGGTCGGTGTGGGTTATCCGCAGTGCTAGACCGCTCTAGCTGTATCATACTTTAAGGATTTCCATATTTATGTTGTTAAGATCAGGCTTGGTGCTATTAACGTTGCTGTTATTTATAACCAGCCTCTACGTTGAGTCTGGTGGCGGATTAACTATTTCATCTTAAATGGGTTCCCTGTTAACCGTAAGCCTTATTATCTATCAGGCATAAAAAAAGACCAACTCGTTAAAGTTGGTCTTTTTTATAACCGGTTAATCAGTATGAGCCGATTAACTAGCCATTGTTGCTACGGCGGGCTGGACGGCCTTCGCCTGAGCGAGCTGGTCCACTGCGGCGTTGGCCACCTGGTTTGCCAGTACCTGCACCGGCAGGTTTACCACCGAAGCGGCGACCGGCTGGCTTGCCACTCGGACGACCCGTACCTGCGCCTGCACCACGTTTTTCGCCAGAAGCGTTATCGCCTGTTTTACCACGATAGCCACCGCCAGCGTTTCCACCACGGCGTTGACCACCACCGTTACCACCGCGGCGATTACCGCCACGACCACGACCGGCACCACTACCAACTTTCATATCTTTAGTGTTTTTCTTAGGCTCCATGCCCTCGATTTCTTCTACTGACATCGTACGTTTTAAATAACGGTTGATGGCTTCAAGTTGTGGACGGTCATCGATACTACAGATGTTGATTGCAATACCGGTACGGCCGGCACGACCACTACGACCGATGCGATGCACATAATCTTCTGTTTGACGTGGTAAGTCATAGTTGAATACGTGAGTAATACCGCTCACATCAATACCACGAGCGGCAACGTCAGTTGCTACTAGGATAGTGATTTTTCCCGCTTTCACATCATTAATGATGCGGCTACGCTTGGCTTGTGGTAAATCACCATGTAAGAAGCTGGCTTTATGGCCCTGCTCTTTTAGGCTCTTAGCTAATGTCTCACAGCTACGTTTGGTAGCAGCGAAGATAATCGCTTGATTCACATCTTTTTGAGTCAATAGTGCATCTAGAAGACGGTTTTTATGATTAAAATCATCTGCATAATACACAGACTCATCAATATGCTTCGTTTCTGCTTTAATATCGATACGTTCTGGGTTGTTGGTGAAACTGGCAGCGATTTTACCTACTGGACCATCCCAAGTTGCAGAACACATAATAGTTTGACGGGTTTTTGGTGCCGCTGACATTACTTTTTCGATATCGTCTGCAAAGCCCATGTCTAACATGCGATCGGCTTCATCAAGAATTAGAATGTCTAGTTCTGATAAGTCGATACGACCTGAGTTCATGTGATCGATGAAACGACCTGGCGTTGCAATAATAACTTGAACACCTTTATTAAGTGCACGAATTTGACCGCCGTAAGGCGCGCCGCCTACTAGAGGCACACTAAAGATGTTACGAGTTTTTGAGCTATACTGACGAACGCTGTCGCTAACTTGGTTAGCAAGTTCACGGGTCGGCGTTAGAATAACAGTATGCACAACTTTGTTGGTTGCTTTTTCACGAATGATTTTATCAAGCATCGGCAATACGAAAGCAGCTGTTTTACCACTACCGGTTTGGGCAGACAGTAATAAGTCACGACCGGCCATAGCAGGTGGAATAGCTTGTGCTTGAATTGGGGTAGGCATGGTGTAGCCACTAGCGGTAAGCGCATCGATTAATTCTGGCGCTAGCTCTAGGTCTACAAAGCTTAAATCATCATCAGCTTTAATAATACCTTGGGCTTCGTCTGCAGCAGTGTTAAGAAGGGTGTCTAAATTTGACATAAATGTGTGTCCATTAAATTACCGTCACGAATAGGTTGCCAATGCTGATGGCAGAAGTGATCGGTTAAGGTTTTAGGCACAACACAGATAAGCGTTCGATTAAGCAGTACATCCAATGTACAGGTTAACGACGTATTTTGGTGGTTGTTACCGTGAGTATATTAGCTAAGCATGACAATATGTCATTCGTTAGGCTAATAACAAAATCATCGGCAACAATTTTAAAAGGTGTCTTCTCCAGACGACAATTGCGGGCGATGTTATCAATCAGCAAGGCGCTAGTATAACACAACAATTTTAAATAGGTGGATTATTTTAAAATTATCTTTAAAAACATCCACCTACGTCTCTTTATACATGCTTAACGCCCTTCATGATAAAGGCTTAAGCTCAAGGTTAACCGCTCGCTGAACGGCGGGACGGCTCGCAATTTGCTTCGCCCATCGCTGTAGATGCGTATACTCATCTACTTGTAAGAACTCCCCTGCTCGCTCGTACGACTCATCTAGTGCCAAACGACCATACCATGGCCAAATAAGCATATCGACGATACTATAGCTATCATCTCCATCACCAATCATGTACTCGTTATTGGTCAGATGCTTATCTAGTAGGTCTAACTGACGCTTAGTCTCCATCGTAAAGCGATCAATCGGATACTGCATCGGATACGGTGCATAGTTAAAGAAGTGACCAAAGCCGCCGCCCACATAAGGCGCACTCGCCATTTGCCACATTACCCAGCTCAAAAAGGTAGCATGCTTCTGTTTATCCGAGGCATCAGGGGCAAAATTCTGAAACTTATCTGCCAAATACATTAAGATAGCACCCGATTCAAATAATTTCACTGGATATTGTTTGTCACTATAGTCAACCAAAGCGGGAATCTTCGAGTTAGGGTTGATATCGACAAAATCAGACCCAAATTGATCGCCCTCCATAATATCTATTTTATAGGCATCGTACGCCGCTCCTTGAATACCTAACTCTGCCAACTCCTCTAATAAAATATTCACCTTCACACCATTAGGCGTGTTCAGTGAATACAGCTGTAAGGGCTTATCACCCACAGGCAAGGTTTGCTTCTGGCGAGCACCCGCCGTTGGCTTGTTTGTATTGGCAAACTTACCACCATTGCCTTCAACAGGCTGCCATACTTTTGGCAGTGTATAGTCGGTATTGCTAATAGTGGTCTGATTACTTGACTGTTTGTTTGATTCATTAATAGAAGTGGTGTTCATAATTTTGTCCTAATTTTTATTAACGATATGTTAGCAATACTATTATAGGATGATAGTCTCTCAATACATCAAAAGCAGTACAGTTTGTTAAACCAATTGTTTTGAATAGTTAGTAAAGCTCATTTGTAAGACCTTAGCATGAGTAGATTTTATGACAACTGGTAATTATTAAGAATCCTCTAGAGGTTGAGCCAGACGCCCCATAAATAATAACCAGTCGCTTTTAAATCTGTGAAATCGTATTTTGCGTAAGTCCTAATTAGTTTATTTTAATGGCATCTTTATTAACTGATTTAGAAAATAAATAGCTACAGTGCCGAGTAGCTATACTTGCTTTTATTGACAAGCTGCCATACAAGGGATTGAAAATAATGGATAACTATTTAAAGGCTTTGTTATCGCTGTATTTTCCTGATATGAATGAGCGACATATCACTAAACTCATTGAGTCAATCAATCCATTACCAAAATTACCGCTAATCGAATTTGATAAGAACCAGCGTATTTATAGCAAAGGCCAAACAGTAAGAAGTATGTTCTTGCTGAAATCTGGTTTAGTACGAGTATATGATCAATTTGACAACCTTGATAATAATGCTGGCTTGTACATAAGTCTCCTAAGACAGGGGGTTTTTAAAGTATATTAATGCGATTAAGTAATAAATTATCTTAATTATGAATTTTATAATGCTATGATTGCTTAAAACAAGATTAAGGACAATCTACTATGAGCAGTTTTCTATTTGAAACTACTAATGGCGCCTACCCTGTCAACGTAAATATATCTTCCTTATCAACTGAATCGACTGAACTCAGCTCAAACCAAGCATTAATCGATAAAGCATCAAAAATAACCATCATATTTCTAAATGCAGTAGGCGTTCCCTTACGAAAATATAGCAAGCTTATAAATGGTTTAACTGAAAAAGGGTTTACTGTTATCAGTGCCGATTATCCAAATTGCGGTGAAAATACGCCACATATAAAACGTGGCATTGATTATGGCTACGATGAGCTGGTGAATCATTTTGTGCATGATTTAGTTCAAATAGCCAAAGACCGTACGCCTGACAATGATATCGTTTTAATAGGTCATAGTCTGGGTGGGCATCTCGGTACTATTTATTCTGCCATTCACAATGTACCTGTTATAGGTATCGCTTGTGGTAGTACCTATTATAAAAGCTGGAAAGGTCGTGGACGTATTAGGATATTGTCGGCGGTTGCCGTGATTCAATCTTTGATAAGCTTATATGGATTTCTGCCAGGTTATAAGATAGGTATGGGAGAGCGTGAAGCCAAAACTATGATGCAAAATTGGTGCCGAACTGCGCTCACTGGTAAATTTGATTTTATCACCCAGAAAATGGACAGTAGCAAAGGTCATGGACTATATATCAATATTATAGGGGATGATTATGCGCCCTTATCAGCTACCAAACATCTAGCCGAACTATGTGCACATTCTAAAATTATTAGAGTTAAGCTAGATGCTGATCTTAAAGGCAATCAGCACGGCATTTGGGTTAAAAGACCAGATAAAATAATCGACGCTATCAGTGTTCACTTAGGGGCAATTACTGATTAAATGGGATGATTAATAAAATTTCAAAGTTAAATCCCATGTTTATATGCAAATTTTGAAATAAAAAAGTCATTTAAAATTTCAATCCAAAGTGTAAGCTCACTAACATTAACACTAAATATTGCGGGCAGGCTTCATGATAATATGTGGCCTTGCTATGTTTACCGATAAATAAACAGCCTTAAACCATTAGGTCGCAATCTTATGTCTAATAATTCAGCCCAAGAAGCGCCCGTAACCCAAACGTCAACGAATAGCACAGAACCTAAGGTGACGCTTACTCCTTCGCAGTACAAATTCCTGCCCTTTGTGATGGCAGTAGCTTTGTTCATGCAAATTTTGGATGCGACTATTTTAAATACCGCATTACCCAAAATGGCCATCGCACTTGGCGAATCACCTATAAAAATGCAGTGGGCAGTTATTAGCTATGCGTTAACCTTGGCAATTTTTATTCCGGTGAGCGGATTTTTAGCAGATAAATATGGCACCCGTAAGGTGTTTTTCTCTTCAATTGTTATCTTTGTGCTCGGCTCTTTACTGTGCGCGTTATCACCGACACTGGATTTCTTAGTAGCCTCTCGAGTACTGCAAGGTATTGGCGGTGCAATGATGACGCCAGTTGCGCGACTTATCTTGTTTAAGTCTTATCCGCGCAATAAATTACTAACGGTTATGAACTATGCAGTAATACCTGCGCTGATTGCACCGTTAATTGGTCCATTATTGGGCGGTTATATCGTACAGTACGCCAGTTGGCCTTGGATATTTTTGATTAATATCCCCATGGGTATTCTAGGTCTGATTATCGGGGTTAAATTTGTTCCTAACTTAACCGAACTGGTCGCTAAATTTGACTGGACTGGATTTGGATTATTCGCTTTTGCAGCCGCTTTATTAACCTTGGCGGTTGAGATGGTCTCTAGACCAGAAGATACCTTGCTAGGTGTCACCATGATTATTATTGGTATTGCGCTATTGGGCGTTTATGTTTGGCATGCTAAGCGTGTTAAGTCGCCATTATTCCCGTTGTCGTTATTCTCTGTACGTACCTTCAAGGTTGGCATTACGGGTAACTTATTTACCCGCTTAGGTATCAGTGCGGTGCCCTATTTAATGCCGTTGTTACTACAGGTTGCCTTTGGTTATACGCCGTCGCAGGCAGGCTGGTTACTAATGCCCATTGCTGCCGGCTCAATGACAGTAAAGCCTTGGGTTAGTAAAATTATTCGCAAATTTACTTATCGTAAAGTCTTGGTGGCAAACACTACCTTGCTCGGTCTACTAATTATCTCTATCGGTTATTTCGACGCCACAATGCCGTGGTATTGGCTCGCGCCTGTACTATTCATAATGGGTGGTTGTAACTCATTACAGTTTAGTGCGATGAATACTATTACTATTGGCGACCTTAAAGGCACACAGACCAGTAGCGGCAATAGCTTAATGGCCGTTAACCAGCAGCTCGCGATGAGCTTTGGTTTGGCCTTTGGGGCAGCAGTGTTGGTTGTCTTTAGTGACCGCTTTAACTTTGAGACCACACTGGCCTTTAGCAGCACCTTTTGGGTAATGGGCATCACGACCATTCTATCGGGTCTCTATTTCTTACGCCTTAATTCTGATGATGGTCAGGGTATGTATTAAGCATATGCTGTTCACTGGGTTTACTACATTAGATTAATGAGCGTGAGTATTGTTTGAATAGGTTGTGGTTGTCTAGCGTAGTTGTATGAATAGTTCCTATAATTTTGATAACCCTTACTCTCAGATAACACATCCTTTGGACGTCCTATGTCAGAAACCTCACCTAACTCTCAAGATTTTTCAAACTCTATATTGAGTCCTATACAAGAAAAATGGTTACCAGCCGTCCTTGCTGTTGCCTTATTTATGCAAATTTTGGACTCGACTATTTTAAACACGGCCTTACCGCAGATGGCAGTCGCTTTAGATGCCTCCCCGCTCAAAATGCAGTGGACAATTATTAGTTACGCCCTAACTCTGGCTATCTTTATTCCAGTCAGCGGATTTTTGGCAGATAAATTTGGTACACGCAAAATATTCTTATTAGCAGTTATCATCTTCTGCGTAGGCTCTGTGCTGTGCGCCTTCTCGCCCAATCTATCAACGTTGGTTGCCTTCCGGGTAGTTCAAGGTATTGGCGGCGCGATGATGACACCAGTTGCACGTTTGGTATTGGTTAAATCCTATCCACGTAGCAAGTTATTAACGGTTATGAACTATGCGTTAATTCCTGCCTTGGTTGCGCCGCTTATTGGTCCCTTAATCGGTGGTTATTTGGTTGAATACGCAAGCTGGCACTGGATATTCTTAATCAACGTACCTATGGGTTTAATAGGACTGGCGCTAGCCTTTAAACTTATCCCTGACTTCACCGAGAAGGCTGGCAAGTTAGATTGGACAGGATTTATATTATTTGCTTTAGCCGCTGCCTTATTAACTTTAGCAGTAGAAATGATATCTCGCTCGGGCCAAGAGAGCTTAAGTCTTGGTTTGGCAGTGGTTTCAATCGTGCTATTGGGATTATATGTCGCTCATGCGCGCCGTAAAAAGTCAGACGCGATATTTCCATTATCTTTGTTCTCAGTTCGCACCTTCCGAGTCGGTATTGCCGGTAACTTATTTACGCGTCTGGGTATCAGTGCTATCCCCTACTTGCTGCCATTACTATTACAGGTGGTTTTCCATTATACCCCATCGCAGGCAGGCTGGTTATTAACCCCAATTGCAGCCGGTGCTATCTTAATCAAGCCATTCATTAGTCCCATCGTTAAAAAATTCAGCTATCGCCGAGTGCTTATCGTGAACACCTTCTTTATGGGTGGTCTTATTATTGTGCTGGCGCAGTTTAACCCTTCTATCGCTTGGTACTGGTTCCTACCCGTGCTATTCATTATGGGGGCCTGTAACTCGCTACAATTTGGCGCTATGAATACTATTACTATTGGTGATTTAGAAGGTCCGGAAACCAGTAGCGGTAATAGCTTGATGACGGTTAACCAACAATTAGCCATCAGTTTTGGCTTGGCATTAGGCGCAACATTGCTGTCTGTGTTTAATGATCGCTTTGATTTTGAGACATTAACTGCCTTCCATACGACTTTTTATATCTTAGGCATTTTTACTATCTTAACTGGTTTCCACTTCTTGCGTCTAAAGCCACAAGATGGTGAGGGTTTATACTAAACGAATACTAAGACATTGTTAAAAATATAAGTTATAGGTCGATGCGTATTGATAAGTTTATTGAATTTTTATTAACTTTCAGGTAATTTTCATAGTCGATCAGATAATTATACTGACGTTATTTTCACTGTAGTACTTTGATTAAATAAGGAAGGGCTTATGAGCATGCAAGACGTCATTAAACGCATTGAAGAACGTTATCCGCATCAACCTGAATTTATTCAGGCAGTTAAAGAGGTAGCGAGCACTATTGACGTTGTTTATGATCGTGATCCGAACTATGCGAAATATAAAGTTTTTGAACGCCTGACCGAGCCTGACCGTATTATTAGCTTTCGAATAAATTGGGAAGATGATAACGGCAATGTACAAATCAACCGAGGCTGGCGCGTTCAATTTAATAATGCTCTAGGCCCTTACAAAGGCGGTATCCGCTTCCACCCGACCGTTAACGAATCAGTGTTAAAATTTTTAGGTTTTGAACAAATCTTCAAAAATGCGCTAACCGGTCTACCGATGGGCGGAGCCAAAGGCGGTTCTGACTTTGACCCTCACGGTAAATCAGACAATGAGATACGCCGTTTCTGTTATGCCTTTATCCGTGAATTACACCACTATATCGGTAAAGATATGGATGTGCCGGCAGGTGATATTGGTGTCAGCGGTAAAGAAGTTAGCTATATGTTTGCCATGTACAAAAACTTAAGCCATGAATATACCGGTGTATTGACCGGTAAAGGCGTTGGCTTTGGTGGTAGTTTATGCCGCTTAGAAGCCACAGGTTATGGTGCTGTGTACTTCTTACAAAACATGCTTAATGCACGTAACGATAAGATTGTCGATAAAACAGTTCTTGTCTCTGGTGCCGGTAACGTTGCCGTTCATGCAGCCGAAAAAGCCTTTAACTTAGGCGCCAAAGTCATCACTTTGTCTGATTCAAAAGGTACTTTGTATGATGCTGACGGCTTTAACCAAGAGAAAATTGAATGGGTTAAACAGCAAAAGAGCAACCGAAAACCTCTACAAGAATATGTTGAGATATTTGGCGGTGAATGGCTAGCTGGTCAAAAACCATGGCAATTTGATGGTGATACTGCTATCCCTTGTGCCACCCAAAATGAAGTAACAGAAGCCGATGCCAAGAATATGTATGAGCATGGCATCCGTTACGTGGTAGAGGGCGCAAACATGCCATTAGATGCTGCTGCCATCGACTATGTACGTGAGAAAAAGATGCATTACGCCCCTGGTAAAGCGGCAAATGCTGGCGGGGTTGCCGTATCTGGTTTAGAGATGTCTCAAAACTCAGTACGTCAGTACCGTCCTTTCCATGAAGTGGACGAGCAGCTGCAAATTATTATGAAAAATATCCATGATGAATCGGCTGCTGCCGCTGAAGAATATGGGTTTAGTTGTGATGACTGCATTGACTATATGTCAGGTGCTAATATCGCAGGATATAAGCGAGTGGCAAATGCGTTGATCGCCTATGGCATATTGAACTAATACCTATTCTATAAATTAGGGTGTTCATATTGTAAAGTATTTGAAAATTGAAAGTGAGTGTTTAATCGCTCACTTTTTTATGTATACTTCTTTATAACTTTATGACCTAGTCGCTTTAGGAGTGCAGAGTTTTTCAATAGTAAAAAATCATTCAGTCGTTCTATTATAACCCGCCTAGATTCTTACCAATGATTAATAGTCGTAGAGGGATATTAATAGCCTCTATAACCACTCCCCTAGGGATCACCCCTACGTCCGCTTGATTAGGCAGTCTTTCATTATTTAACGATCGAATGTTCGCTGTAATACCGTCATCCAATTTATAACGACTTTGAGCAGTTGCTAATGGCTGGTACATACCGCCTTCTAAATGTATTTGGCATTCGTACTCTAAAGGTGATTTCGACTGAATCGTTGAAATATTTTGCACGTTCGTATCATTGTTAAAGCATAGCGACCTAAAATCTGAGTGTGCCATTGTTTTAAAATCATCAGATGATGGTGTAAATTTGACATTGAAGGTTATTCTGACGCTATTGTCAGGGTATTTATCAACAAAAATAGGTTGTTTTAATTGTACGTTATGAGAGTCTAATGTCATTAACCGCTCAAGTTCCTCGTCACCTGATGAAATTAAGTAAGAATAATTATCTCCCATTAGCACCATGCCCTTTTGCCGTATACCTTGATATATTGGATATCCAAAATTACGAATAACATCTGTTGTCACATCATCATAACTAGTATCGATATTTGCAATATTATTTTTAATTACAGATACACAACTACTCATAAATAGAGTTGATATGGTAATCATCATTATAAGTGTGGCTTTAAAACTTAGAGTATTTAAACAATCCGATTTATAGTTTGTGTTTAACATCATACTCCTTTGGTGCTAGTTGAGAATCACTGTCATACTATTATTGTGACATTATGACTAATATTTTATAAAGGCTAAGCATTTATATTTCGTCCATATTAGCGTATTGCGATCTTAATTTTTACTACTGGCTATTTTAAAACAATATTTGGAATGAAATTTGCATGCAATATTGATACTAAGGCAAAGAGCCTAAACGCAAATATCCTAAACAATGTTAGATTTTCCTTACTTTAAACGATATTATAATATTAATAATGAATAAGTAAGGATACAAAAGCTTTAGACTTTAAAGGAAGTTAATTATGTCTTCAAAAGCATCTTCAAAAAATAGTATTCAGTCTCAAAATCAGTCTACTTCACGTTCAGACTATTCTGATTCAGTTATCCCTGATAGCATCCCCGATTCAAACGGCGATTTCAGTGTAAACGATACAGATACATCTCATTCTGAAGGCCAGTCGCAAAGTCAGAATCAATCGCAAAGACAATCACAAGATCAGTCTCAAACCCAATCGCAGACTCAGTCGCATTATCCAACTGAATTTTTTAAGCGACCTAGCTATGATGAACTCAAAGTCAGTGACTTAGAGTATCGCGATGTCGCTAAGAAAGTAGGTGACTGGTTAGAAAGCTCTAATCTTGATGAGCTGACTCAGTATAATGACAAAGCGGCCGATATATTCTATAGAAAAGGCGTTACTTTTACAGTCTATAGCGATGCGCAAAATATTGAAAGGATGATACCTTTTGATATCATCCCAAGGATAATCAGTCTAAGTGAATGGCAAACGGTTGAAAAAGGCTGCAAACAGCGAATAAATGCGCTGAATATGTTCTTGGATGATATTTATCATGAGCAGCATATTATGAAAGCTGGCGTCGTACCAGACTCTTACGTTTATGCCAGTGGCTGCTATGAGCCGTGGATGATGAACATCAAATTAGACAAACCTATCTATTCGCATATCAGTGGTATCGACTTAATTCGTGATGAAGTTGGCAAATTCTGTGTGTTAGAAGACAATTTGCGTACACCATCTGGTGTGTCTTATATGCTTGAAAGTCGTAACATATCCAAAATGCTACTGCCAGAGCTATATCATAATGCTTCTGTTTTAAGCGTTGATGATTATCCGCAGCGTCTTAAAGCTTGTTTGGCAAGCTCTACAGATAAGTACGATCCCCAAATCGTTATTTTAACACCGGGCAGATTTAACAGTGCTTATTATGAGCATGCCTATTTAGCAAATGAGATGCACGTCCCCTTAGTTCACGGCTACGATTTAATCGTTGAAGATAGCAAGGTGTACATGCAAGGTATTCGCGGGAAAGTACAGGTTGATATTATTTATCGCCGTATTGATGATCCTTTTTTAGATCCCCTCGCCTTTAAGTCTGATTCGATACTAGGGGTTTCAGGATTAATGAGCGCCTACCGTGCAGGCAATGTAGTCATTGTCAATGCTCCAGGTACCGGTGTCGCAGATGACAAAGGGTTATATCCGTTTGTACCCGACATGATTAAGTTTTATCTCGATGAAGATCCGATTCTGCCTAATGTCACTACCTACCAATGTCGCAAGCCTGATGATCTCAAATATGTGTTGAGCAATCTTGACAAACTGGTGGTCAAAGAGACTCAAGGCTCTGGTGGGTATGGCATGCTCATTGGTCCGACGTCCACTAAGCAAGAGATTGAGGATTATCGTAAGCGTTTACTTGATAATCCAGCAGGATTTGTGGCGCAGCCGACTATTTCATTGTCAACCAACCCTACTACTGTAGCTGATGGGGTATCTCCACGTCACATTGACCTACGTCCCTTTATCTTAAGCCATGGCGATAATAGTGTAGACATTGTC
Organism: Psychrobacter sp. CX16; assembly: GCF_057396245.1. Taxonomy (NCBI): domain Bacteria; kingdom Pseudomonadati; phylum Pseudomonadota; class Gammaproteobacteria; order Moraxellales; family Moraxellaceae; genus Psychrobacter; species Psychrobacter sp. CX16. Next base: position 9,530 of record NZ_JBXYJF010000033.1, on the reverse strand, counting down.
CCAGGGGGTCTAACTCGGGTTGCAATGGTTGAAGGATCGCTGGTGGTTAACTCATCTCAAGGTGGCGGTGTAAAAGATACTTGGATTGTCGATGACTCTGTTAGCGTATCAAACAATAGCAGTCAGCAAAATGACACTAAAGATTTAATTATTGACTCGATTGCGGCACGTCATACCTATCGCAATGTGACCGCGTATCCTGTTGAAGTGGGTTATGAGAGTAATGATGATGCACCAATGATACTGCTACTGTCTACTGCCAATCATCTTGTTTGGTTAGGTAGATATAGTGAACGATTGCACTATTACGATGCGGTAATGAATAAACTTATTAAAAATGAGCTAAACGATGCCGATATCAATAAACTTGTCGATCATCTAGGCTTTAATGCTGATAGTTCGCAAAACGATTATTACAACGCACAGTCAGCCATACTAGGTGTTTTGCAAGATTTAGAAAGCGTAAAAATACCAAGTGTTATCGAGGCGATTGAAGCCAATGTACAAGAAGCAAAAGGTGTGCTTGGTAAAGATACCGCTGAGTTATACAACTTAATTAAACGTCTATCCAGTGCTGGAACGTACCGTGCGGCAACCCTTCAGCTTAAGGCGTGTAACGCTGCTATGAAGCAAGAGCATCCTACGGTCACCTGCTTTTGGCAACTGGGTCGCTACTTTGAAGAGTTAGAACGTATGGTGTTATTAGGCGAAGAGGTTACTAATATCTGTATCCACTTTAAAGAGTGTGTGAACAACTTACCGCAAAATACACGATGGAGAGAGCTGATTCGATTGACCAATCAATTAATGCAGTCACAAGCATATGATGAATACAGTCAATTAAGTCAAGAGTTCAACTCTTTACTACAGCAAGGTGTATAGACTATGAAACTCAATATTAATCATCAAACGAATTATTATTATGCAGAGCTTGCTCAGCGTAGTGTGCAATATATAAGAATGTCGCCGATGCATTTACCTCATCAAACGGTGCATGAATGGACGGTAATGTTACCGAAACTTGCCACCTCTTTAAAGGATGGCTTTGGCAATACTTGGTTCACATTAAGTCGTAATGAGTTGCATGATAATTTACAGATGCAAGCATCTGGCGTCGTTGAAATTGATACGTCAACTCAAAGCATACAAGATACTGGAGAGATTCCTTATTTACTGTTCACCGTTCAAACACCGCTCACTTTTTGCTCACCAGAAATGCGTGAATTCGCTTCACCTTATTTGACTTCACCGAATCATGACAGTCTTATAGAACTTGCAAAAGCGCTCATTTCTCAAATGCCTTACACGCCTAATGTAACGCATGTCGGTACGACTGCTAAAGAAAGTTTTGAGATAGGTGCGGGTGTTTGTCAGGATCATACTCATGTGTTTTTAGGTTGTTTAAGAGATTTTCTTATTCCAGCGCGCTATGTGTCTGGTTATATTTATGATCCTGATCAAAATCATATGTCAAGTCACGCTTGGGCTGAAGCGTACCTAGATGGATATTGGTATACCTTTGATATCTCAAACCAATTATTTACCCCTAGTAATCATGTTTATGTGGCCATAGGGCGTGACTATCTTGATGCAGCCCCCGTTCGCGGTGTCCGTATCGGTGGTGGTTATGAAAATCTGTATAGTCAAGTCATGGTTAATCGCATAAATTAAAAGTGATAGCTATCACTTAACTCTAGAACGACTGAACATACAATAACTAACAAATATTGGCTATTAAATTATATAAATTTGATTAAAATGCGCTTTAGTTTATATGCTTTAGCGAACCTTAGAGTACACTTAAAACCTAGCAGTTAGCCCCTTACCCCCTACTCTATTATTAGGATTTATATGACATATTGTGCTGCATTAAGAATAAAAGACGGTATGGTCTTCGCAAGTGACACTCGTACAAATGCCGGTGTTGACCATATCTCAACATTCCGTAAGTTATATACCTATGGTATCGACGGTGAAAGAAGTATTGTGATTCAAACTGCAGGTAGCCTTGCGACATCGCAAGCCGTTTTTACCAAACTGCAAAATGCAATTGATCAACGCCTTGATCAAAATTTACTGACAGTATTAACGCTGTTTGACGCCGCCGAGATGGTTGGCGAGTTAGTACGTGAGGTCATTGCCAAATCTCGCAGTGTTGCCAATGACAATCTTAGCTCCACATTTGATAGTACCTTCTTATTAGGGGGTCAGATTAAAGGACAAAAGTCAGAGTTGTATATGATTTACCCAGAAGGTAACTGTATTCGCGCGTCCGAAGATACCCCATTTTTTCAGTTAGGGGAAAGTAAATACGGCAAACCTATTTTAGATCGGTCGGTTAAGTTCGATATAGATTTACATCATGCTGCCCAAGCGCTTATGCTATCTTTTGATTCGACCATACGCTCAAACTTATCAGTGGGTATGCCCATTGATATGGTTATTTACAAAAATGACAATTTTAAGAAACCTGTTATTCGCCGTATATGTGAAAACGATGAGTATTATAGCGAGTTAAGCAAACTGTGGTCTGAAGCCTTATCTAGCACATTATTGAGTCTACCAGACTATCCTGAAGATTATTGGAAAGTTTAAAGTGTTTGATTGATCTATAATAATTTAAGTTCAATTGGTTATAATATATAAATGAGCCCTCTTAATCAAAAAGGGTTCATTTTTAGTTAGAAAATGATTTTATATACTCTTTAATTTTTAACTTATAATGTTTAGAAGTTTTTATTTGCTTAGGCTATTTATGTAACTTAGATTTCTTTGTCTAAAGATCTTTTTGGTTAACACGCCTCATCAACTCTTCTGCGCTCTCTACTCGTTCTGAGTATCTGTCTACCAAATACTCTGCATGATCTCGTGTTAGCAAGGTAAAGCGTACCAGCTCTTCTAGCACGTCTACCACACGCAAGTAATAGCCAGATGACTTCATACGCTTAATGGTATTGCCCTGAACGTCTACTTGATCTTCAAACTCTAAGAAGGCTTTTGGCACAGAAGATTGATTGGGTATGGTTAACATTCGCATCCAGCGTCCAAGAATACGCAGTTGATTAACGGTATTAAAAGATTGCGAACCGCCATTGACCTGCATCACCGCTAAGGTCTTACCTTGAGTGGGACGTACTGCCCCCACCGAGAGTGGAATCCAGTCAATTTGTGCTTTCATAATGCCGGTCATGGCACCGTGACGTTCAGGTGAGCACCAGACCATTCCCTCACACCACTGTACTAGTTCACGTAATTCTACAACTTTAGGATGGATCACCTCTTCACTATCAGGTAGCGGCAGTCCAGCCGGATTAAATATCTTAACTTCAGCCCCCATAGCAGTCAGAATACGGGCGCACTCCTCGATCAGTAACCGGCTATAGGAGACTTCACGCAGTGAGCCATACAATAAGACAAACTTTGGCTTGTGTGTAGAATGAGGCGCTTTAAAGTGGTCTATGCTTGGTATCTTGAACGCTTGTTCTTGAATATTTGGTAAATCTGATATTGGATTTGGGTTGTTATTCGACATAGTTTTGCTCGATATTGATTTAGATTTTCAACTTGGCATTGTAAGGTTAATAGCTTCTTTACTTAGGCTATTTTATCGTTTATATATCATAAAAATAGCTAGGCTTAGCTGATATCACTCAGCTTTGATAATGCAGCTTTTCGCTCACTAGCGGGTAAGTCTGCAACCTGCATTAACTTTTGAACCCTCTTCTCGATAATATCGATGGTATTAATGAAATTCTGCTCGGTCTGTGCCTCATTTGCAGTGTTCTTTGATGGATCGCTTAACCCCCAATGCAGCTTGGTCAATTCAGGCAATTGTCCTAACCATATTGGGCAACTCTCGCCAGCGGCGTTATCACAAACCGTCACTAACAGATCAGGCTCAAAGTCACCCATATACTCTGCATCCTCCCAAGAATTACTGGTTAAGTCATCTACCGAATAACCTGCCTGCTTGAGATATTTTAAAGTCAAAGGATGTACCTCACCCGCCGGCGCACTGCCTGCACTCTTGGCAATGAGTCTTTGTTGCCCCTCTTTATAACCATTTTGATTGGTTATCGCCTCAAATAAGGCACTGCGGCAACGGTTATGAGTACATATATATAGGATGTTTATTGGTAGTGTCATAAGATTTTGGCTTCGTGTTTGATTGAAGGTTGATGTTGCTTATTTAGATTAAGTTACTTTAATTTGCTTAGGCTATTTTTATTATTCGTGTGATAGTTAATAACGTTAATAACTACTCTATAATTTTAGTCTGCCTGCTTCAACTGACCACAGGTAGCCAAATCGCTAAAGCGACCAAAGTAGCTAGTAGTACCGGCGTGGTTAATATAATACCTACCTTAAAGTAATAGCCCCAAGTAATATTCACCTCTTTAGTTGCCAGTACGTGCAGCCATAGTAAGGTAGCCAATGATCCAATCGGCGTAATTTTAGGCCCTAAGTCAGAGCCAATCACATTGGCATAGACCATGGCTTGTTTGATCAGCTCCGGCTCAGCCATATTGGCTTGATTGATATCGGCGATCGCTAATGACTGCATCAAAACCGTCGGCATATTATTCATAATCGATGACAAGCCAGCCGACATAAAGCCAGTGCCAATGGTCGCAGTCCAAATACCTTGATGACCCAAAGCTTCAAGTCCTGAGGTCAGATACGTGGTTAGCCCTTCATTTTTAAGGCCATAAACCACCAGATACATACCCAGAGAGAATATAACCACTTGCCACGGCGCATCTTTGAGCACATTGGTGACAGACAGCTTCTTATTCATTATCGCGGTTACAATCAGCACCAGTGCCCCTACTCCAGCAATGGCACTAATAGGAATACCCATTGGCTCTAACACGAAGAAGCCCATCAGCAATGCCGCTAATACTACCCATCCCATATAGAAGGTAGTACTGTCTTTAATCGCTGTATGCGGCTGCGGCAGACTACCCACGTCATATGACTTTGGAATATCTTTACGATAAAAGAAATACAGGACAGCCAGTGAGCTAAGGACCGATACGATATTGACCGGTACCATTACTTGAGCATAACGATCAAAAGAGATATTAAAGAAATCAGCCGAAACAATGTTTACCAAATTGGAGACCACCAACGGCAAGCTTGCTGTATCAGCAATAAAACCCGCCGCCATAATAAAGGCCAGTGTCGTTGCTGCAGAGACACGCATCTTTAGCAGCATGGCTATTACAATAGGCGTTAAAATGAGCGCAGCGCCATCATTAGCAAATAATGCAGCCACCACGGCACCAAGCAGTACAATCAATGCAAACAGCTTTGCGGCACTACCACCACCCATACGTGCCACATGTAGTGCTACCCATTCAAAGAATCCAGCCTGATCAAGCAATAAGCTGATAATAATAATAGCAATAAAGGCAAAGGTCGCATTCCATACGATATCCCACACAACAGGGATATCACTGATTTGAATTACGCCTGCCAGCAGCGCTAGTAATGCGCCAAAGGTAGCGCTAACACCGATACCTAACCCGCGGGGCTGCCAGATAACCAATATGAGAGTAATGATAAAAATTAGCGCGGCAATAAGCATGGTAAACTCAACTTCAGGTTAGCGATTAACTATTGAATAAGTATTGACCATAATTAAAGGATAGACACTCTATCTACTCAGCGGTAGATAGCAGATATAGAGGCGGTGTGCTACCATTCTATTACAGTGATTGTGTGCATTTTATTGTACTATATTCGGATAAGCGAATACAGTTTAATATCATTATTCTTTAGCAAGCTGCTTTAACCGATAACAATAGCATCAAAATATAAGAGGTATATGACAATGCAGCCTGTTTTATTTTTTAAGGCCTTAGCAGACCCAACTCGGCTTAATCTGATTATGCAGTTAAAGCATCATGACTCTTTATGTGTTTGTGATTTAACGACTCAGTTGGAACAGCCACAGCCTACCATCTCACGTCATCTAAGCCATCTTAAAAAGGCAGGTCTGGTTCACTGTGAGCGCCGTGGAAATTGGATGTGGTATGGTATCAATCAAGATATGCCGAATTGGTGCCTTGATGTGATTAATAGTATAGAAAGTGATATTCCAATAGCCGCCGAAAAAAGCTGTTCATAAATACAGTGCATATAAGAATCACAAAAATAAATCATATGAACAAATATTTTCCTTCTTTATTACTAAAACCGAATAACAATAAGAACAGATAACTAACTACCCCATAACGTTTTAAACTGATAATTAAGAGGACAGCACCATGCTTAAACCTGCTTTGAATAACACTGTGTTGGCTTGTATTGATGGCTCAAATGTGACCGAATCTGTCTGTGACTACGCCGCTTGGTATGGTAGTGAATTGAACTTACCTATATCTTTGCTGCACGTGATTGATGTGCCTAAATCCAATCGTCATGACTTAAGCGGCGCCATTGGTATGGACAGTCGTAAGCATCTGATGCGCGAGCTTACGTTACTTGATGAGCAAACAGCACGCATCGCCAACAAGCATGGTGAAGCACTGGTAGAAGACGCCAAGGAACATATCCTAAAAACCAACAGCAACGTTCAAGTACAAATGCATCTACGCCGTAGTAAGTTACTGCCAGCGATTGAGCATTTTGTTAATGACACTCGGGTGATTATTTTAGGTCGCCGTGGTCAGGACCATCAGAATGATAGAGTCAATATTGGTAGTCAAATTGAAAGTGTTGTTCGTGCGGTGCATCGTCCGATTATGGTCTGCTCGGAGGCGTTTATAAAACCTGATTCATATATGTTAGCGTTCGATGGCAGTCCAACCGCTAAGAAAGCAGTTGATCTTATTTGCCAAAATGAAATCGCCAAAACCTTAAAAGGTCATATCGTTATGGTCGATCACAAAGAAACCGAGTACGAGACGGCCTTATATAAAGCACAGAAGAAAATGAATGATGCCGGTCTAGATGTCACAGCGCATACTATTAAGAGCAAAGCCGATGGTCATAACGATGTGGTATCGGCATTAACCGCATTTCGCCGAGAAAATGAAATTAGTTTATTCGTGATTGGCGCCTATGGTCATTCAAAATTACGCCATTTCTTTGTGGGTAGCACAACAACCAAGCTATTATCAAAAACCACAGCTCCAGTTATCCTATTAAGATAGAATCCTTTTAAGATCATTATTAAATAACATAACACTGTTGATTAAATAACATAAAAGCCCTGAACAATATATTCAGGGCTTTTATATATACTTACTATTACCTTTATTTCAGAATTATTTAAACAACGTATCTATTTGTTTCATCATTTTGTCATGCTTATTCTTCAAAATCTGCCTAGTTAAGAGTTTCTCCTTTAATTAGACTTCCTTTAGGAAAAGTGACCAATATGATAATTAATAAAAAAAATAATTCAATAAAACACTCCGCTCTTATAAGCGCACTTACCTTAACCTCAGCCCTATTACTAAGCGGCTGTAATGACGATGACTCGGATGGCTATCGTCCTTTACAAGACTCACCAGCGGATACAACCGTAAAACCCATTAATCTAACCATCGCTCATATTAACGACCATCATTCACATCTAGAGCCTGAGGGCAAACAAAGCTTTGTCATTGATGGATCTACTTATCGTGCTGACCGAGGTGGTTTTGCACGTATTAAAACGGTCTTCAATGAGTTAGAAGCAACCTACGGAAATGGAAACTTCTTAAAACTACATGCCGGTGATGCCATTACAGGCACTCGTTACTTTAGCTTTTATAAAGGCAATGCTGACGCTGACATGATGAATACCATCTGTTTTGATGCGTTTAGCCTTGGTAATCACGAGTTTGATGAAGGTGACGAGGGCTTAAAGACATTTATTGATAGATTAAACGGTACCGAAGGCAATACGACCAATTGTAATACACCAATTTTAGGGGCAAACGTTAAGCCCGCTCTTGGCACTCCATTAGCTGCGAGCCAAGCGGATGATTACATTAAGCCTTATGTTATTAAAACCACCAAAGAGGGTGTGCAAGTGGGTATTATCGGGATAGACATTGCCGGTAAAACTAAAAACTCTTCTCGTCCTTTAAGTACAACTGAGTTCCTTGATGAGAAAACAACCGCTCAGAACTATATTAATGAGCTGCAGAATAAAGGCGTTAAGCATATTGTTTTATTAACGCATTACACCTATGACAATGACAAGCAGTTAGCCACTGAACTCTCAGGCGTAGACGTTATCATTGGCGGTGACTCTCATACCTTGTTAGGTGATTTCACACGCTACGGCGCCTCTGCAGATGATAATTTTGGCGCACAGGGTGAGTATCCTACTGTGACGTCCAATAAGGACGGTGATACTGTCTGTATCGGTCAAGCATGGGAGTATACAAAAGCGGTTGGCTTAATGGATATCAGCTTTGACGATCAAGGTAAAGTACTTAACTGTCAGGGCTCAGCCATTATTCCTGTGGCGGAAACGTTTGAGAAATACAACGAGTCAACATCTGCGTTCGAGCCATTAGATGCCCAAAACAATCAAAGCTTACTACAGCGTTTATTAGACGGTAAGGTAGATTTCTTAAGCAAAGACCTTATCGTACCATTTAAGGAAAATGAGCAAGCCGCTAGTGTGTTAGCAACTTATACCAATGCTCTAGATGATAATTTATCCAAGAAAATCGGGCAGTCTAATCAAGCGCTATGTTTGGTGCGTGTTCCAGGCACTACACGCTCAGCAGACATTGCTGGATGTGAGGATACGGCTAACAGTGCTCGAGGCAGCGATATTGCGCAAGTCGTTGCAAAGGCATTCTTAGATGGTGCGTTACGTGCAGACTTCGCACTACAAAATGCAGGCGGCGTACGTACAACGATTCCGGCAGGCAACTTAACGTATAACGATGCTTATACCCTGCTGCCATTCGGTAATACACTGGTTAATCTTGATATCACCGGTCAACAAGTTATCGATACCTTAGAAGATGCAATTTCAAACCATTTAGAAATGGATGGCTCATCTGGCTCACATCCTTATGCCGATGGCTTGCGCTGGGACTTAGATTTAACCCAAGCTAAAGGCAATCGTGTTCGTAATGTTGAAGTGCGCGATCGTAAAACGGGTATGTGGTCTAATATTGATTTAAATAAAACCTATGTAATGGTCACCAATGACTACATTGCCGAAGGCCGCGACGGTTATACAACGCTAGGTCCTATCTTTGCCGATAAGAGCAAGGTTGAAGACACCAAGCTTTTATACACGCAGTCTTTTATTGATTATGTCAGCAAAGTGGGTACTATCGAACGTCCTCACCGTGATGAATATTCTCATAAAACAGTCATTACCGCTGATGGAAAAATGCTTAATCCTTAATAAAGGATGTTTTTAGTCGATTAATATTCTATATGTCTCGTCCTAAAATAGGTTGATGATTTAAAACAAGCCAGATACCCCGTGTATCTGGTTTTTTCTATGCAGAACACCCATAACTTTGATGAAACTCGAAAGGCGTTCTCATATTCAAACTCAAATG